>JACPVN010000389.1 GCA_016191715.1 Ignavibacteriota bacterium
AGCGGCGCGAACGCGGTCGTTCTCTCTGGCGATGTAAATGTGACAATGCCTGATACAAGGGACAGCAGTTTATCCCGCTTTACAATTACTGTAAGAGATACTTCAACGTTCTCAACAAAAGAACGCACACTGAATCTTTCGATTGCCGTTTCGGGTCCCAATGGAATAGCACATCAAACAACAAGCGGTACGTTGTTAGCAACCGGCGGTGGTCGAACAAGACTTCCCGGATCGATTGCCCTGATTTCTACAAGTGAAAATGAAATACAAGTTACAGGCACCGGCGGTACAGAAACTTCAACCATGATATTCGAAATCCGCGACTCACTCGGAGTACCGGTTGATTCAAACTATTTGGTGAAATTTTCAATCTCCCCTTTATTTGGCGGTGCATTTATTTCACCTGATTCAGGTTACTCCGATAGTCAAACTGGAAGAATTACCAGTGTCATTCATTCCGGTACAGTCTCAGGACCGGTTCAAGTTATTGCATCAATTACTTCACCCTCAGGAACAGTGACCTCTTCTCCTGTTCGTGTTCTCATACATTCCGGCCCTCCCGATCCTGAACATATCAGCGTCGGCGCAAATCCGATTAACGTTGCCGGGTTAGATTGGAACCAGCGAACAAGCAGTATTACGGCACAGATTGGTGATAAATATGGTAATCCTGTTCCACAGGGAACGGTTGTTCATTTTACTACCGATATCGGAATTGTAACTACCAGTCCGGGCGAAACCGATGCAAATGGAATTGTTACTGCAACATTGTTCTCGACCGATCCGCGTCCACTCGGAGGATTTGGATACGTCAAAGTAAGAACAATAGGTAGTGATGGAATATTTATTTCAGACAGTGTTCGGATATTATTCTCAGGACAGGCAATGATTGACAGCATGAAATTAACGCCATCAAACATTACAAACTTTACAGCGTTTTTCAGAGTCTATGACAGAAACCATAATGTACTGGCTAAAGATAATACGATAACTGTAACTACTGATGGAGATGTTTCTTTGGTGGTTTCTCGTGTATTTCCGGTTGCAAAACTTCAGGATACACAAGACCCAGCATGGACGCAATTTGCCATAAACTTTAGTGTTGATATCAATGACGATCCGATTGTTACAGGACCATTTGTTGCAACGATAACAGTTGAAGGTCAGAACGGAACTGCCGTCCAATCTTTCCAGGGAAGAGTAGATATTTCTGCTCCTCCGGAATCGGAAGTGAAAGGATTGGAATTAGCATTCAGAGGAGATTCTGTTATTACCGTGTATGATGCCGGTGGATTGGATTATACTCTGATTGGTTATCAAATTATTGATAGTCTCGGCAGGACAATACAACGGGCTGGAATTCCGATTGTATTTTCAAGTGAAGGTGTTCCTGGTTCATTTGTTCCGGAGACTACATTGACCAATGATAACGGAATCGCGGTAAGTACATTCCACAGTTCAACAGTTGCAGGTAATGTAAGTATTCGAGGTTCGGTAATCGGGACGACTATTCAATCTATCCCTATGAGTTTAGGAATTACAGGCGGAAAAGCGTCGCAACAGTATTTTACTGTACGACTGACTCAATGGGATCCGGGACCAAAGACCCCGGGCTTTAATCCGCCGCCTCGGTTTAATTTCCCCGGCTTACAATCTTCCGGATATATCGGAAATGTACGGGTTGTTGTCGGTGATAAGTATGGAAATCCGGTACCTCCCGGAACTATCGTTACATTTACAACCAACGCCGGTGTTGTAACAGGGGCAGACGTAACCAACGAGGTTGGTTTGGCAGTCGCTAATTGGATTGGCGGAAATCCGTCACCTCCGGGGGGTATTGCAGTAATAAAAGCATCAGTACTCGGAGAGCCGGGTCTTGTGAGTGATAGTTCATGGGCTGTCTATTCGGGCGCTCCGAGTATTTCCGGTCTCTTACCGGATAACTTTATTCTGAGAAATGGTATTGACACAGTCCTCAATTATAATGTTGAAGATGTAAATGGTAATCCCGTTGTAAGCGGTGGATTAATAACTGTGAACAGAGGTGGCGGCGGTGCAAATTCGGTTGTGTTAGACGGAAACATTTTATTCAATTTACCCGATACCCGCGATACAGCGTTCGGTACACGGTATCAGGTGAGAATTCGGGATACGAACACCACTGTTTCAGAGCCAAGGTCACTCTCACTTGGTATCAGTCATACGAATAGTGTAGTGGGAGAAGTGTTCTACGATGTTTCAGGAACGTTGCTTGGTACTTCTTCACCAATTCCACCGACATTGTCCGGAATCCGGTTTGTCTCAGGTACAACGACAATCCTGAGTGTGAAAAACTCCGGCGGTACGGAAACAACAGTATTAACTTTTGAAGCAATTGATAGCGTCGGGAATACAATCAGTCGTGCAGGAATACCGATTTCATTTATCTTCACCGGAGTTCCCGGTACCTTTAGCGCTGAAACCGTTCTCACAGATAACTTCGGGAGAGTTCAGGCGCAATTCAGAAGTGATACGATTGCAGGTGTCGTTCAGATTCGAGCAATGAGTCCGGATGGAAGCTTTCAATCGAATCCGGTGAGTATTGTCATTGTCGGTGGTTTACCGAATGAAAACCACTTCACATTTATTGTAACTCGCCCGGGAGAACAATCGCGAAAAGTGAACTACCCCGGTGCGATGCCATTGGTTCAGAAAATCGGTGAAGCGATTGTACAAGTAGGCGATAGATATGGAAATCCTGCTCCAGCAGGAACGCCGGTCTATTTTGGTACGAATGCCGGTATTGTTCAAGGAACAGCATTCACAGATGCAAACGGATTTGCAACGGTAGATTGGTTCGGCGGAAATCCTGTTCCGATTGGCGGTGTCGCAAACGTATCAGTTACAACGTTAGGAGATAACGGAGAATTTACCATCACGGATACACTAACGTATTCGGGACAGGCGTTAATCTCCGGCGGTCCGGCAAACGGATTTGTAATCAACAGTGGTTTCGTTCAAACAGACACCTATACAGTGAACGATGCCAACAGTAATCCGCTCGTACAAGGAGTGACAATTCAGGTCAGCGCTTCGGGAACAGCCGCAAGTACTTTAGTTCTCACGGGTGACCTTACCGTTACAATGCCTGATACGCGAAGTTTGACAGAAACTCAATTTACGTTTACTGTTCGTGACACGAGTACGTCGTCACGCACGCCTCGTCCGTTGCAGTTAACAATATCCGTTGACGGACCAAACGGTACGGCAACACTCACGAGCGCCGGAACTGTACTTCCTGCCGGAGCGGGCGATACAACACGCTCCCGCTTACCCGGTTCTATTGCCTTTATTTCAATCAGCAATACAGAAATTCAGGTTACCGGAACCGGTGGTACTGAAACGACGACATTGTTGTTTGAAGTTCGGGACTCGCTCGGTATCCCTGTTGATTCTACATATCCCGTGAAATTTACTTTCACTAATTCCCCCGGAGGTGGTGAGTTTATTACTCCGAATATCGGATATACGGATGAAGCGACAGGACAAGTAAGCGCTATTATTCACTCAGGCACACGCTCCGGTGTGTTGCAATTACTTGCAAGTGTTTATACTCCGACCGATACTATCAACTCTGAAATTGTTCGTTTGATTATTCATGGAGGTTTGCCCGACCAGACACACTTCTCCATCGGGCTTTCACCGTTAAATGTTTCGGGACTTGTCCATAACGGAAGAACAAGCACTGTTACAGCCATTGTAGGTGATAAGTACGGAAACCCGGTACCGGAAGGAACGGCAATATACTTCACATCGACACTTGGAGTTGTCACAACGAATTCCGGATTTACAAATGAAGATGGATTCGCGTCAGTGACTTTATATTCAGGCAACCCGCGTGGAGATAGCGGTTTCGGTTTTGTGAAAGCTTTCACCGTTGGCGAAGCAGGTGCGACAATTACCGACAGCGCGAGAATGTTATTCTCCGGTTATCCGAATATTACTTATTCAGGTTCATCAACATTTACCTTGACTCGAGGCGGTTCAATCTCCTTTACGTTTGAAGTGGCTGATTTGTACGGTCATCCGATTACAAAAGGGTCAACAATTCAATTGCTTGTAGATTCAGAATCAGATATGGGAATTTCAGCCGTGTTGACGATGGGAGATACTCAAGTAAGCGGACCGGGTTCAACACAACATACAATGACAATTACTGATATTGTAGAAGACCCGCCGGTAGATGGGACTGTCTCAGTACGTGTGAGAGTCGTTTGGGAGGGCTTGACGATTGAAGTACCGCTCGCCTCGGGTTCGATTACACCGTAACAATACTTTATACAAAGACACAGAAGCCGTCCTGACACAATTCGGGACGGCTTCTTCGTTAATAATGTTCTTACGAATGTTTTAATGATTGAAGATTTGCTTTGAGTGTGAGTTCTATCTCGCGCTCGTTATGAGCTGTTGAAATAAACGCCGCCTCAAACTGTGAGGGAGGAAGGTAAATTTCACGGTTCAACATCTTCGCAAAATACTTAGCAAATTGTTTAGTGTCAGAAGTTCTTGCTGAGTCGGCATCAACCACATTCTGTTCTGTAAAGAATAATGTGAACATTGAGCCAACACGATTAAGTTGATAACCAAATCCAAGTTTTTTCAAATTCTCCTTGATTCCATCTTCAAGCCATGAGGAAGTTTGCTCAAGTATTTTATAAATTGATTTGTTATTTGAAAGAAGAGAGAGAAGAGTGTAACCTGCCGCCATTGCAAGAGGATTTCCAGAGAGAGTTCCAGCCTGATACATCGGTCCTGAAGGTGCGACCATTTGCATGATCTCTTTCTTCCCGCCATACGCACCGACCGGCAATCCGCCGCCGATAATTTTTCCAAGCGTAGCCAAGTCCGGTTTGATGTTGTACAAACGTTGCGCGCCACCAAGTGCGACACGGAATCCTGTCATCACTTCATCCATAATAAAAACAATCCCATGTTTATCACAAATCGAACGAAGCCCTTCCAAAAATCCCGGCTTCGGCGGAATGCAACCCATATTCCCGACAATCGGTTCAACGATAATTGCCGCAACCTCAAACCTCGAACCTCGAACCAGTCGTTCAACAGAACCAATATCATTATACCGCGCAGTCAATGTCAATCCGCCAAGCGTTTTCGGTACGCCTGGGCTATCCGGGATACCAAGCGTCTCTGCACCGGAACCTGCTTTGATGAGAAATGAATCTCCATGTCCGTGATAGCATCCGTCAAACTTGATGATGACATCGCGTCCCGTGTACGCACGTGCAAGACGAATAGCGCTCATCGTCGCTTCCGTTCCGGAGTTCACCATTCGAACCATTTCAATTGAAGGGACAAGTTTGCAAACAAGTTCAGCCATTTTCACTTCAAGTTCGGTGGGTGCGCCGAAGCTCGTTCCTGATTTCGCTGTCTCGGTAATTGCATGAAGAATGTCGGGTTGTGCATGACCGAGAATCATCGGTCCCCACGAACCGATGTAATCAATATACTTGTTGCCATCAACATCCCACAAGTACGCGCCTTTCGCTTTTTTGATGAAGCGCGGGTCAAGTCCCACCGACTTAAACGCGCGGACGGGCGAGTTAACGCCACCCGGGATTTTTGTTTTTGCCTTGGAGAAAAGTTTGTTTGATTTATTTGTCTTCATACATGAATGTTATTTCGAATGTTCAGTGGAATAGAAATTTAAAACTCTAAAAGATTCTCAAACCGGAATGTTCCTTGAAGGGCGAGAATGGTTATGCTCTTGGATGATGGATTCTCTAACCAGTTTTGTTGAACGACGCTTTTTATGTTGAGTTGTTCAAATGGTGAAAATCCAATTCCCGCTTCAAGACGAGTAACATCATATCCCCATGGCGTGTTGCTTCCGCTTGAAGGGTCAGTAATAGTGTTGTATAACATTTGGTCGAATCGGGCGGCGGCATATAAATTATCAAACAGTACATATTGTCCTTCGAGATACCACGAGTATGCTTTCACACTTGTTTCATACTGATATTGTGGCGTATCCCATGAGTTGTACAAGAACTCAAAAAATATTTTTAGAGAAGACAAATGTGCTGAAACATCAATTCCACCGATGAAATGTTTTGGGTCGCGAACGGCAAATCCAGAAGATAGAGTTGGTTCGTGTTGAAGGTATGGCGCAATCCCCGCTGAACACCCGATTGTAAGATTTTCAGTAATATTCTTTTTGATTCTCGCGGCGAGTTGAAAGCCGCCGTTTTCTTTCGCTTCCGGATTCGTCAATGTTCCTCGACCGGCAGTAACCGAATACCCGAATTCCTCGAAATCGCCGAACACGGAAATTCCCGTTATCCAACATGCTTCATAAATTGAAGTTGCCGCTCCAAAGTTGTTATCACGGAGTGTGAGATTCGATGCCTCAGAACTGAGTGTGAAAACATTGTACGGAACTTTGTACGCGTAAGCGAGTGGAAATCCAATAAGCGGATTGATGTGTGAATAACTTCGAGGCGAGAACGTACCCACCGGTGTCGGTATCTTTCCAACCCAGATATTAAGTCGCTTATCATACTCCCCATGATATGCGAAGAATAATCCGTCAACGCGTAAAGGCGCTTTGGTATCACTCCCGAATTTCGTTGCCTTTGTATCAAGCAAAATATCCCCTTCGATTCCCCACGATTTATCAAACCAAAAGCCCGGAAAGAATTTTGCCCGAACAGGATTGAACGGGTCATCATTTCGGAAATTGGTGTTGATTTTCCGTTCCGGGTCAACATTCGGGTTCATGTTTGCGGCGGTCAATTCAAGATTCACATCGAGATTGAATTTGAACTGAGCATTCGTTTGGGGATTCAAAAAGAAAACACAAACGATAATGAAGAACGAGCGAAGAACAAGTTTGGACATAATATTCCTGATGCATGATGAAAACAATGATTGCTTGTTACAACGCGAGAGCAAAGAAAAGAGTTCTGAGGTTACAGAAGTTTTGCCGCATCCTTTGCAAAGTAGGTGAGAATCATATCCGCCCCCGCGCGTTTGATGCCGGTGAGCATTTCGAGCATCACACGTTGTTCGTCAATCCATCCTAATTGTGCGGCGGCTTTTACCATAGAATATTCACCGCTAACGTTATACGCAGCAGTCGGCATTTGAAATCTGTCTTTCACGCGTCGGATAATATCAAGATAGGGAAGAGCGGGTTTTACCATGACGATGTCTGCGCCTTCTTCGATGTCTGCCTGAACTTCACGGAGAGCTTCGTTCGAGTTTGCCGGATCCATCTGGTGTGAGCGTCGGTCTCCGAACTGCGGTGTACTTTCCGCCGCTTCCCGAAACGGTCCGTAAAAACCGGAAGCATACTTTGCCGCGTACGACATGATGGGAAGATTTTGAAATCCGTTTGCATCGAGTATTTGTCTGATTGCTTTCACTCGTCCGTCAAACATATCAGACGGAGCGACCATATCCGCGCCGGCTTGTGCGTGTGTGAGCGCCTCTTTCGCCAACAGTTCAATGGAATCATCATTCACGATTTCATCACAGCGAACGATGCCGCAATGTCCGTGCGAAGTGTATTCGCACAAACAGACATCGGTGATGATGCAGAGTTCCGGCACTTCCTTCTTGATTGCTTTCACTGCGCGTTGAACAATTCCGTTTTCATCGTATGCACCGCTTCCGACTTCATCCTTGTGTTCAGGAATTCCGAACAGGATGACAGCCGGAATGCCAAGCGATTTGACATCAACGCACTCACGCACGATTTCATCCACCGACATTTGAAACACGCCGGGCATGGACGAAACAGGTTTCTTAAATTTCGTTCCGGGAACGACAAAGAGCGGATAAATAAAATCATTTTTTGAAAGTTCTGTCTCACGCACCATAGAACGAAGCGTTGCGTTCATGCGTGTGCGGCGGAGACGGGAGAAATGGCTTGTATTATTATTAGTTTGTTTCATGTTAATTGTTTCTATTTTCTACAATCCAAAGTATTTCCGCCATCGCATGATAAATATTTCCTGAGAACGACAGTGGTTTGTAACGATTCTTGGGATAATGGTGTTTGTGATGAGGGAATGTAGGCATATCCGAATGATGAGGTGTGTTATCAAAACTTACTAGAGTATTTCCAGAAGAATCTTTGTAAGCATAATAATATTTAATATCAAGTTGATATTCACTTAGCTTATATTTTTCATAACATTCAACAATGCTTCCATCAATAAGCTGAAGCGTTAATGCAAGTTCCCTCGATACAAAAATTTCCTGAATCTCAAAGTTTTCTAACGGAGATGTCAGTAATTTATCCTCAAATAATTCAGAGAGTATTGCAAGTACAGTATATGCACGTTCACGAATTAAATTATCCAGATGTGGCATGTATTTTCAATCCCTTGACAATCGGTGAATTGTTTCTAGGGCTGAATCCCAAAGGAACAACTCTCCATCATTATACTTATCATCCATCTCAAACTCTCCTCCTTCATAACGCGGGATAAATTCCTCAGAAGTCATTTTGTATTTTGCCTCATAGCGGGCGATATTCTCACGAAGCGACTGAACGATTTGTTCTTTGGTATGCGTCCCCTTTTGCGCTTCCGCCCGAGCCAAGAATTCCTCGTAAGTAAGTTTTTTCGATGTTGTGCTTGTGTTATTCATAGATTTGATTCCTTTGCATTTTTAATATACCAAAGTGATAGTTCTTCTTCAAACGAATGGACAGAACGGGAGAGACAGAACAGGAGTTCTGTCCTACCTTCATCTGTAGGTCGGAACTCCTGTTCCGACATTTCCGATTTTATTGTGGTTCGTAACCAGGACTCCACCACTTCCATTTTGCACCGTCATCAACTAATCCGGCATTGACAGGATTTTGAAAAATATAGTTTGCCTTTTCAAGATATTCTGCCTCATCACGGATTATTCTATCGTAGGATTCATCAAGCCAGAGAGAACCTTTCCTTCCGAGCCGCCCATTGATTTTCTTGGCAGAATAGCTTTTTATGTCACCGAGAATATCTCCAAGTGGTTCCACACAGCCATCGTGTTCTATCGGTTGAATAATCAGATGAACATGGTCAGGCATCACGGTGTGGTCATACAGAAAATATCGTTTGTTGAAGTAGTAGGCGAGTGTTTTCAAAATTATCGTGGCGTAATCAACAATTGTCAAATCAAAGAACGAGCGGTCTTTTAAGGTAAAGGTTACGAAATATGTTGCACCGGGAAGTTCCCAGTGAGGAAGATGCCTACGATGGATTGTGAATTCGGATATTTTCCTTTTCATTTAATACCTTTGAAAATGTTTTCACAACAACGATGGACAGGACGGGAGTCCTGTCCTACCATCATGGTAGGTCGGAACTCCTGTTCCGACCTAATACATGAAGAAGAATTTCGTTTGCCGCATTTGGTTTTGCAATCTTCGAGGCAATGCCAATCATAGAATGTAAGCGCGAAGGTTCTTCACTCAACAGATTGAGTTTGTATCGTAAATTAATAAAACTAGAAACACGTTGTGCCGCACCACTTTCGCATAAATAATCAGCGTTTCTTCCTTCCTGTCCGGGGACGGGGTCGAAGATGAGCATAGGAAGATGTTTGGCGAGCGCTTCGGAAACAGTCAACCCACCGGATTTTGTAATTAATATGTCGGATGCATCCATCAACGTATCAATGAAGGTAACATACCCGAATACTTTGAAATTGATGTTACTGGGAATTTCAAGATTTGATAATGCATCAAACAACTTTTTATTTTTGCCGCAAACGACGACACACTGGAATTTTTGTTGTTTGATGGATGAAAGGAACTCGATAATATTCGGAACGAGCTTGTCTATCACACCAATGCCATAGCCGCCGGAAAGAATGAGAAGTGTGAAGCGGTCATGTTCAAGCCCCAGTTCTTTTCGCGCATCATGTTTATCTCCAATTCGAGTAAACTCAGGCGCAACAGGGATTCCGGAGATTGAAATATTTTTTTCCGGAATTCCGTGCGAGCGAACTGTCCACGCCGCTTCCTCCGTTGCAACGTAATAATGTTTCACTAACGGACTTATCCACAGCGAATGAACATCATAATCGGTTGGTACAACATAGAACGGAATTTTCCACGATTTCTTTTTCATCTCTTCCGAAATTGCAACGTAGGGGAGAAAGTGCGTGCAGAGAACAGCTGATGGCTTTATCTCGTTGAGGAATTGTAAATATTTTTTAAAGTTAAATTGGTCAAAGATTTTCAGTAGAGGGTGTTTTGGTTTGATGATTCCGCGAGTCTCAGATTTCTTGTAAATTAATCCCCAGAGTTCAGGCGCATGTCCGGCAATAGTGTTATTAACCTGACTGTACACTTTTCTATAAAGAGGAGAAGTGAAATCTAAAACGTCTCGATGTTCAACCTCGAGCAATGGAGAAAGTATAATAGCAGTTCGTTTCAAAGCATCGGCGGCTCGAACATGACCGGCGCCTGCAGTGGTGGAGAGGATAAGAAGTTTCTTGCTGTTCAATTAAATAATTAAATAGTTTAGTGTTCGTGTTTCAGCAGTAATAGGGTCAGAAACAGTAGTAAAAATATCAAAGCAATTTTGTCAGAAAGGAAGTCAAGTATTGATTGAACAACTCCGGATTTTCAAGATTGCTCATGTGTGCGGCGTTCGGGATGATGTGTAGTTCTGAGTTGGGAATCTTTTCTTTCATCGCCTGTGCGGACGATGGCAGAGTTAAAGCATCATGTTCACCGACGAGAATAAGCGTTGGAACATGAATTTTGGGAAGTGATTCTGTTGTGTCAGTACGCGCAGCGAGTGCGATGAGTGTGCCGCAAACTCCATTCGGAGGGTTTGTGTTGATAATCTTCCGTATCAAATTAATCGCTTCCGGATTTGTGCTGAACGTTTGTTCATCAAATACTGCTTTGAGGAAGCCCTCCGAAAACGTTTTCAAGCCCTTCGCTTTGATGATTTTAATTTGACTCGCTCGTTTGATTTTGTTTTCGTTCGTGTCGGCTTCGCTTTTTGTATCACACAAAACTAATGCACAAATTCGTTCGGGATGTCGCTCGATTGTTCGGAGAGCGATGTAGCCGCCCATGGATAATCCGACGAGAACTATTTGCCGCAATTTCAAAGCATCCAACAAGTCAATCAAATCGTCAACAAAAAGTTCAATTGTGTACTGCCCGTCTCCGACTTCACTCTTCCCGTGTCCGCGTACATCGTACGAAATGAGGAAATATTTTTCCTTTAATGCTTCAATCTGCGGCTTCCACATTTCTTTGCTGAAGGGGAAACCGTGAATGAACACTATTGGCAGGTGAGACGGATTGCCGAATGTCTCGTAGGCGATGACATCTTTGATTTGGTTTGCTACCATACTCCGTCTGAGTGCGGATTGTTTTCTTTTAATTTCCTTCCGATTTCAACAATTTCTTGCTCATCGACGAGGTCTTCAAACATCGGGAAGAACTCACGCTCTTCACAGCGAATGTGAGATTCGAGCAGTTGACCGAAATTTTTTAATCTTGTTTCTAATTCGGCAGGATTGGGATTTCTGAAAAATTCAATTTCGTTTTTCATATCAACGTGTTCGTTCCTGAGCCATTCGATGATGCGGGAATTTTCGCCGAAGAATTTTTCTGCTTGTGGAAATAAAAACCGTTCCTCGGCATCGAAGTGTTGTTCGAGATGTTCTTCAAAAAATTTTACAACGTATTCTGCCTGCCACTTGGGGTCGTGCGACCAAAGTCGTTCAAGCGCTTGCTTTCCTTGTTGAAGTCGAACGGCGAGAAGTAATCCTTCGTGATGTTCACGGGAAAATGGGATGAGTGATTCATGACGCTCCATGCTTGTTCCTTTCGGGTATTAAAATTGAAGTGAGGACTGAAGTTAATAAGACGAAACAAATTGTCAACAGCGACGCGACGATGGGAATATGCACGTCGAAAAACTCGACGAGCATTTTTAATCCGATGAAGCCAAGCACAACCGATAATCCGATTTTAAGAAAGCGAAACTTCTTCATGAAGTTTGCCAAGACAAAATACAACGAGCGTAATCCGAGTATCGCGAAGATGTTCGAAGTGAACACAATAAACGGGTCTCGTGTAATTGCAAAAATTGCCGGAATGGAATCGGTTGCGAAGGCAACGTCCGTGCTTTCGACAACAACAAGAACAAGGAACAACGGAGTCATGTGGTACTTACCGTTCTTCCGAATGAAGAATTTGCTCCCTTCATAATGAGGAGTGATTGGGAAAATCTTTTTACAAAATTTTACAAACGGATTTTTCTCCGGTTTAATTTCATCATCTCCCTTTTGCATTGCCAATTTGATTGCGGTAAAAACAAGGAACGCTCCAAACAAATAGAGTATCCAATGGAATTGCTCGATGAGTGCCGCTCCGAGAAGAATGAAAATTGCCCGAAAAATAATCGCACCGATAACTCCCCAAAACAAAACTTTATGTTGAAGTTCGGAAGGTACAGCAAAGTAGGAAAATATCAGAATGAAGACGAAAATGTTATCTACTGACAAAGCTTTTTCTATGACATATCCTGTGAAGAATTGTAGCGCCAACTCTTCTCCGAATCTGAAATACACAAAGACATTGAAAAGCAATGCGAGTGAAATCCAGACTGAGCTCCACACGAGCGCCTCTTTGAACTTCGGGAAATGAGCCTTTCGCTGAAACACGCCAAGGTCAATGATGAGAACAGCGAGAACAAAAACGAGAAAGAGGACGGTGATGAGGGTTTCGCTCACAAGGGAATCATTTTATTAGGTTTGAAATAATATCGTTACGACGACAAACGAGGTGGAGGAAAGAGGGAACCAACAAGTTGACGTCGTAACGAATTAAATGAATTTGCTATTGTTTGCTTGATTATTCTTTACGTTTACCCATCATGACGTAATCGCGGGTTTCGTAGCCGAGATAGATTTGTCTCGGACGTGCAATTTTTTGTTCGCTGTCCATCAATAATTCTTCCCACTGTGCAACCCAACCGGAAGTTCTTCCAATGGCAAAGAGGACGGGGAACATTTCAACGGGGAAACCCATCGCCTGATAAATCAAGCCGGAATAGAAATCAACATTGGGATAAAGTTTTCGTTTCACGAAATACTCATCTTCCAACGCGATTTTTTCCAATTCCAATGCGATGTCGAGTTTGGGATTTCGTCCCGTCACTTCAAACACTTCATCGGCAAGTTTCTTGATGATTTTCGCCCGAGGGTCATAATTCTTGTAAATGCGATGACCGAAGCCCATCAGTTTTCCTTTTCCTTCTTTCACAGATTTGATAAACTCCGGCACTTTATCTTTCGAACCGATTTCATCCAACATGTAGAGTACTTCAGCATTTGCGCCGCCGTGAAGCGGACCATACAACGCCGCCGCCGCCGCCGCTGTTGCCGAGTACGGGTCAACATGCGAACTGCCGACACTTCGCATTGCGTTCGCAGAGCAATTTTGTTCGTGGTCTGCATGAAGGATAAACAACACATCAAGCGCGCGTTCAAGAACCGGATTGACTTTATATTTTACTTCTGTCATTTTCAACAACATGTTCAGGAAATTTCCTGCGTAACTTAACTCGTTATCAGGATAAACATACGGTCTGCCAACGCTATGACGAAAAGCGAACGCCGCGAGTGTCGGCATCTTTCCGACAAGGCGGTAAATTTGGAGCCGGCGTGTCTCCGCATTCTTGATATTCTTCGCATCAGTATAAAATGTAGAGAGAGCGCCAACTGTACTCACC
>JACPVN010000390.1 GCA_016191715.1 Ignavibacteriota bacterium
GAACGGAACGGATTTCTTTTGCCCAAAGAAGTGTTCGCAGGTTGGGGCTGGGATGCAACTCCCGGATATATTCCAACATTTGATAATTTCTTTGCTTCTGCCCGATATGCAGTGAACGGTTCATCGAACAATGATACAACGACAGATGTCGGATATTCCATCGAGTTAAGAATTGATTTGGACAGTTTGGGATACAATGCAAACGGTTCCGGCGATGATGTGATTGAACTGAACTTCTCGATTTGGGATGCCGACTGGAATTGGCCCAACGATCCTGCGAGATTTTCATCCAACAAAACATGGTGGCAAAATCCCTGGAATAATCTCGGAAACAATGTTGCGAGAGTGTATGTCAATCCGAATGTAACAATCAACTCGACAGGTCCGTTTAATGAACCTGAGCAGGATATAACTATATCTAACGGTGAAGATCATCCTTCTCCGACGATTGATGGAAATTTGTCTGAAGGTGTTTGGTCGAATCTTTCTTCATTCGATGTTCATTTCGGCGATGTAGCACTTCGTGCAACCTATCCAAGCATCGGAAAATATCGAAGCGGTGAATGGCAAGGTGGTGGATATCCAAATCCTGTCGTTGACCCGGGCAATGCAACAGTGAAATGGTTCTTCAAGGGTGACAAACTGTATGTCGGTGTTGAGATTAGCGATGAACTCGTCCAAAGCGATGCAAGCGATGACTGGCTGGATGGAATTCAACTCAGCGTAACAATTCCGAACGAACGCAACGGCGATAACACGATGAAAGCAGTACGCTACGGCGTACGTGTTGACAGCGTTTCCAAAGGGGGTAAAGCCGCAATCTGGGATTTGACCGAAATGGTTGACAGCGGAAAAGCATGGTATGGCTTAGCATTAAAAGGTGCAACAACGATTGATGACCCAAGTGATGTGGACGAAGGGTACACAATTGAATTGTGCATTGACCTTACCAAGATTGGATACGAAGCGGGTTCACCCGATAAGATGGTCTTGCTCGGATTCAGTTATCTCGACGGAGACAAGTTCACCAACACAGCGAACGATTATGGAACGAGAACATGGTGGTTCCGTGAGTGGCCCTGGGCGTGCGCCCCCGCATGGTGCTTACTTGAAAATAGTTCCAAAGTCAGCGGTGCAACCACGCTTTCTGTTGCAATGGCGGATAAGTGGAATTTAATTTCCGTCCCTGTTACGGTTGGTGATTATGCAAAGACCACGTTGTTCCCGTCTTCAACGTCTGATGCGTTCGCATATTCAGGTGGTTATAATCCAACCACGATACTTGATAACGGACCGGGATACTGGTTGAAGTTCAACGGCAATCAATCTGTTTCGTTGAACGGAACAATCAAAACCGATGATACAGTAACTGTTGTTGCCGGATGGAATCTCATCGGTTCGGTTACGTATTCAATTCCTGTTGCAAATATTCTTTCAATACCCGGCGGATTAGTAACGTCGAATTTCTTCTCTTATGCAAACGGATATAATGAAGCAACGACTATTGACCCGGGAAAAGCATATTGGGTGAAAGTAAGCGGTGCGGGACAGTTGTTACTTCAGTCAAATCCGACATTCGCGGCAAACAGAATAAAAATTGTTCCGACGAATGAATTACCGCCGCCACCTCCGCGCGATCTTACTGAAGAAGAGAAAACGCTTCCCACTGTGTTCGCGGTTCATCAGAACTATCCGAATCCTTTCAACCCGACAACATCAATTCGTTTCGATTTACCGGAACAACAAAAAGTCATGTTAAAGGTGTATGATATTCTTGGACGTGAAGTGGTGACATTATTGAACAACGAAGAAATGAATGCAGGTGTACATTCAGTTCAGTTCTCCGGTAATAATATCGCAAGCGGAATGTATTACTATCGTCTGCAAGCAGGCGAGAAGGTTGAAGTACGAAAAATGTTGTTGACAAAGTAACGTCAATAAGACTTGGAGTATTGGAGTAACGGAGAGTGGAATGATGGAGTATCGGGTGATTGGAGCGTTGGAGTATTACAACATAATACTCCAACACTCCCTAACTCTAACTCTCCGCACCACTATAATTACTGACTCCATTGTTTCGAACTAATGTAATTTGAAGTATCTTGCACGGGTAAGTTCGTTCGGTCAGTTCTATCAGTGTTGTTGCGGTGGAATGGTTACGATAGCGATTCGTCTGAACGAACTTCCCGGCAGGTTTAAAATTTTTGTACATAAGATAAGACTAAACAAAATCACATCGGTGCAGTTTCAGCATCATTTCTCCTCTAACAGGGCAGGGGTGTTTTTTGGGTGATTTCGCCTCTGCCTGTTTTTATTCTACGATTCAAATAAGGTTGAACGAATGATACGACTGAGTTTTCATCGTGTAATAGTTCTCGAAATACTATTCTTGTTGTTTTCTGGTCTGACAAGTTCTACATTTGCAGGCACAACAGGAAAACTTTCAGGAAGAGTTCTTGACAAAAATAAGAATGCGCTTCCAAGCGCGAATATTATTATTGTCGGAACCAACCTTGGAGCGGCATCCGATATCGAAGGCTATTATTCGATTATCAATATGCCTCCCGGAAAATACAAAGTGCAGTTCAGTATAGTTGGGTATCGTACGTACATCGTGCAGGATATTCTCATCACAACAAACAACACGACAAAGTTAGATGCTGAGTTGGAAGAAAGTGTTGTTACCACTGATGCGGTTGTTGTTACGGCTCAGCGTCCCGTAGTGGATGTCAATCTGACAAGTTCGATTCAATCATTAACGAGCAAAGAAATTGAAACACTCCCTGTACAGGATGTTCAGGATGTCGTGAACCTGCAAGCCGGTGTTGTTGACGGACATTTTCGCGGAGGAAGAATCGGGGAAGTGCAGTATCAGGTGAACGGCGTTACGGTGAACAACGCGTACGATAATTCTTCTTCGCTTCGTCTCGACCGTTCGTTGATTCAGGAAGTGCAGGTTATCAGCGGAACGTTTGATGCGGAGTACGGGCAGGCAATGAGTGGAGTTGTCAACGCGGTGTTGAAAAGCGGTTCGGAACAATACAGTTGGAATGCAGAAATGTACGCCGGAACGTATCTCTTCACAGGTTTGGATAAGCGGGTGATTCCGTATACGTTTCGTCCGGCGGAACTTCAGAATTATCAGTTCAGTCTCAGCGGGCCATTTTTGTTTGATAAAACTTTTTTCGTCGTAAATGCACGGCGATACATCAACTATGATTATTTCTACGGCGAGAGAAGATTTCTCCCGACCGACAGTTCGAATTTTGAAAAAAAGATTTTCCTCCCAACCGGCGACGGAACGGAAGTCCCGCTCGGTTTCGGTAAAGAAGTTTCCGGATTGGCAAAGATTACCAATCGTTCACTCGAAGGCATCGAACTCAGTTATCAGGCAATCGTGAATAAAGTGGAAAGCAAACGGGCGAACTTCGGATTCCGGTTCCTACCCGATGCAACTACACAGCAACAAACGTTTTCCATCGTTCACGGACTCGACCTGACGCATACGCTTTCGAACTCGACGTTTTATAATCTCAGTCTGCGCCAAAATTATTTCGATTACACCGACTACGCATTCGAAGATATGTACGACCCGCGCTACTACGATGCCGGTCCGCTCATGACCGATGCAGGATATGAATACGGTGCGGTTGTTCAGGGATATGATCTCGGAAGATTTCTTCAGCGAACGGATTCGTATGTGTTGAAAGGCGCTCTGACAAGTCAAATCACACGCGAACATCAGATGAAAGTAGGAATCGAAGCGCAGTTTTCTCATGTGAAGTTCGGCGTACCGGGCTACATCGTGCAGACCAATGTTGACGGTGTGGAAATTCTCAAGCCGCGAAGCAACGAACCGCCCGATTATCCCAACCCGAAAACCTATCATCCCGTTACGTTGTCAGGATATGTGCAAGACCAAGTTGAGTGGAACGATTTGAACCTGCGAGCGGGTGTTCGAGCAGAATATTTTGATGCAATGGATTCACTGCCGGGCGATTTGCAGAATCCGGCAAACTCGATCGCCGGCGCGCCGGTGATGCCACAGAAAGCAACGAAAGCAAAAACTTCCGTCTCACCCCGGCTCGGCATTTCGTATCCCATCACGACGACTGCCGCTCTTTTCTTTGCTTATGGACATTTTTATCAATATCCCGGTTTAGGTCAAGTCTTCACTAATTCCGATTACTCGGTTCTCGAACGACTTCAGGCGGGCGGCATCAGTTACGGTGTGATGGGAAATCCCGACATCAAACCGGAGCGAACAATTCAATATGAATTTGGATACAAGCACGAGATTTCAGAATTTCTCGGCATGGACATGAGCATTTTCTATAAAGATATTCGCGACTTGCTCGGAGTTGAATTTATCACAACCTATTCCGTCGCAGAGTATGCGCGGCTGACGAATGTGGATTTTGGAAACGTGCTTGGATTTACTATTACATTCGACCAACGGCAAATCGGTTTGCTCAGCATATCGCTTGATTATACATATCAAAAAGCACAGGGGAATTCGAGCGACTCGCGGGAAACAGCAACACGTGCCTCCGCAGGCGAAGACCCGCGCCCGCGTCAGATTCCGTTGGCGTGGGACCAACGGCACACGCTCAATCTTACTGTGATCCTTCAGGAAACGGATAACTTTTCTGCGAGTGCTGTGTTAAGGTACGGAAGCGGTCAACCTTACACACCATCCATCGGTTCAGGTTTTGGCGCAGGATTGGAAACAAACTCCGGTAGAAAAGACAATGCTGTGGTGATTGATGTGAGAGGTGAGAAATATTTTTCGTTGGCGGGAATTCGGATGAGTTTGTTCGCACGTGTATTCAATCTTCTTGATACACGTTTCAACAACGGATTTGTTTTTACCGATACAGGAAGTCCCGATTACACGCTCAACCCTGTTGGGAACATCGGAACACTCATCAATCCTCAGCGCTACTTCCCGCCGAGAAGAATTGAAATTGGAATTTCTTTGAACTCGTTATGAAATCTGACATAAACATGAATGTGAAACGATCGAAGCAATTGCTCTCTGACATAAAAAATATTACAGACATTGTCATTCTGAGAGAACCCACTTTAGTGGATGGCCGAAGAATCGCACCGGTTGGAAAGTATTATGGATTCTTCACCCCGCTGAAGCGGGGATTCAGAATGA
>JACPVN010000391.1 GCA_016191715.1 Ignavibacteriota bacterium
AAACAATGGAAGAAACAAAACGTCTCTACGAGACAACCATAATCGTAAACGCTTCACTTGAAGACCCGCAGATTGAAGCAATCATCGCACGCATTCAGGAAGTGATAACCAAGAATGCAGGCGAGATTGTCGCCGTCAACCGCTGGGGTCGGAAGCGTATGATGTATCAAATCAAAAAGAAAAACAGCGGTTACTACGTTAATATCGAGTTCAATGCACCGACAACAATCGTGAAAGCGCTTGAACATGTCTTCATGCTCGATGAACATATCATCCGTTATCTCACCATCAAAGTTGAAAAGAAAGCGCTTCAGTCGCGTGCTCAAGCAGCATTACGGAAAGAAGAAGAAGATTCTCTCTTGCTGGAAATTCCGACAATTGAAGAATTAAAAGAACCGCTCTTCGACGATGAACCCGTAGTACTCTAATAAAGGATAGAACTATGGCTGATTTAAAAATGCCAGAGATAAACTCGGTAATTATTGCCGGGAATCTCACTCGTGATCCGGTCTATCGAAAGACCAGTAGCGGAACTCCGGTTGTCAACTTCTCCGTCGCGATGAATAAAAAATATCGTGATGCAATCGGGAAGTGGCAGGAAGAAGTTTGTTACATCGGCATCGTCGCCTGGAACCGACTTGCAGACAGTTGTTTCAACCGGTTGAAAAAAGGGAGTCCGGTGCTTATTGATGGCGAGTTACAAAGTCACTACTTCAAATCAGAGAACGGCAACGGTCGAACGGTTGTTGAAGTGAAGGCACGACGGATTCAATTCCTCAGCAAGCGATTAGTTAATGGCGAACATCTCAGCACCGACGGACAACTTGAAGAAGAACCGACGGTGGTGGAAGATGATACGTTTGAACGATTCCTCTCGCATGAAGAACTTCAACTCCTGCATGAAACGACGCCGGGCGGAGTTTCTTCAGCACATGAAACATCGCATAACACAGAAACCACACATCTATAACGATTAACAGGGAAACCCCATGATAAAGAATATGGCAAAACAAGAAGTACAAGTAAGAAAAAAACGCCCCTGTCGCTTTTGTGAAGCGAAGGACATTTACATTGATTATAAAGACGAAAAGAGATTAATTCGCGCAATCAATGAGCAGGGAAAAATCATTCCGAAACGAATCACCGGGACGTGTGCAAAACACCAGCGTCAACTTGCGCAGGCGGTAAAGCGCGCACGACATCTTGCGCTGATTCCGTATGTCAGTGACACAATTCGTTAAGTGAAGGAGAAATTTATGAAAATTATATTACGCCAGAATTTTGAACAGTTAGGACAAGTCGGTCAGGTTGTTGACGTTGCCGATGGGTACGCCCGCAATTATCTCATCCCGAAAAAAATTGCTTACGCCGCGACCAAAGAAAATCTTCGTGCACTCGAGGAAGAAAAGAAACAGCAAGTCTATCGTGAGAAGAAAGACCTTGTGAGGGCACAGAAAACCGCACAGGAACTTGAGAAACTTTCTATCACAATTCCGATGAAAGTCGGAGAAGATGACAAACTCTTCGGCTCGGTTACGTCACAGATGATTGCTGATGTGCTTCAGGAAAAAGGGATGGCGATTGACAAACGCATCATCGAGTTTGATGAAGCAGTGAAAGCGCTTGGCATTTACACTGCCAACGTTAAACTCCACGCGGAAGTCTCTGGCAAACTCAAAGTTTGGGTTGTGAAAGAGTAACAAATATAGTTCACTGAAGGGAAGTGTAATTGACTTATTTTTAAACTGAATCATAGCCGTTGGCTTGAGCCAACGGCAACATACATAATACATTTATGGAAGAAGTAAATTTCCTCACCGCATTTTTCTTCGGCTTACTTTCGTTTATCTCGCCCTGCGTGTTACCGATTGTGCCGGGGTACTTGTCGTTTATCTCCGGTCTTTCCTTTGATGAAATGATGAGCGAATCATCAGCGAACAACGTCCGGAAAAAATTGATGGCACATTCGCTCATGTTCGTGTTGGGCTTTTCGACAGTCTTTATCATTCTCGGAGCGTCGGCAAGTGTTGTAGGAAAATTTCTCCAATCCAATCTCGATATCATCAGCAAAATCGCGGGTGGAATAATCATCATCTTCGGTTTGCACATGATAGGCGTTTTCAAGATAAAATTCCTCCAATACGAAAAGCGCTTTCAATCGAATGCAAAGCCGCTCGGCTTACTCGGGACGTATGTCGTCGGGCTTGCGTTCGCCTTCGGATGGACTCCGTGCATCGGTCCAATCCTGGCAAGCATTCTCGCAATCGCCGCACAGCAGGATACAATCGGGCAGGGAATTTTACTGCTAACACTTTACTCTGCCGGATTGGGAATTCCGTTCCTTCTCACAGGGTTAAGTATCTCTGCATTTTATAAAGTGTTTAATAAATTCAAACGGCATCTCCACAAAGTTGAAATTGTGGGTGGAGTGTTGTTGGTTCTTTTTGGTATTTTGATTATGACCAATTCATTGACAATTATTTCGGCGCTACTCTCCGAGTGGTTCCCGTTTCTCAATGAATTAGGTTAATATTTGTTTAGATGAAGTAAAAGTTATCATGGCTAAGGTTCTTGAAAATTTAGATGAAGTAACGATACGCTTCGCCGGAGATTCCGGTGACGGCATGCAATTAACAGGGATGCAGTTTACAAGCACAACAGCGCTTGTTGGAAATGATTTAAGCACACTCCCCGATTACCCCGCCGAGATTCGCGCCCCAGCCGGAACGTTGTTC
>JACPVN010000441.1 GCA_016191715.1 Ignavibacteriota bacterium
GTTATACATGGGTGGAGATTTCACTTTAATAGGCGGTGCAACATCACGAACCCGACTTGCATCGTACAAATTAAGCACTTCTGTTGTAACTTCCTGGAATCCAAGCCCAAATTCTATCGTACTGTGTTTAGCTCTTTCAGGTTCGATGATTTATGTTGGCGGATATTTTACAACGATTAGTAGTTACAGTAGAAATTATCTTGCAGCGATTGATGTGTTAGGGAATGTTCAATATTGGAATCCCAATCCTAACGAATATGGTACTGTCAGGAGCATCGGTGTTACGGCGACGAAAGTGTATGTCGGCGGTGATTTTACAAGTGTTGGAGGACACGGGAGAAATCATCTTGCCGCGCTTGATAAAATTACCGGAACCGCATCGAGTTGGAATCCGAATTTCAATTCAGATGTCTATGTAGTTGCAATTTCCGGCAACAGCATCTTTGTTGGCGGTATTTTTTCAAGCGTAGGGGGAGTACAAAGAAATTCCCTTGCCTCAATTGATGCAAGTACCGGTGAACCAACGAGTTGGAATCCGGATGTTGTTGGCGGTCAAGCGCTTTCACTTGCTCTCTCAGGTTCGATTCTTTATGTCTCTGGTGAATTTTCAGCAATTGGTTTAGAGGCACGACAAAATGTCGCGGCAATAGACGTTACGACGGGAATTGTAACTTCATGGAATCCAGGTTGTGATGGATCCGCCTTTTCAATTCTCCCAATTGGTTCATCAATTTATGTTGGAGGAGATTTCTCAACTATCGGAGGTCAATCAAGAGTAAATCTCGCCGCAGTTGATGCGACAACAGGAAATGTTTCCGCTTGGAATCCCATTCTGGATGGTCCCGTCCATGCACTCGCACTTTCCGGTGCGACTCTGTTTGTCGGGGGGGAATTCTATACAGTGGGCGGGATAACAAGTCGTAATATGCTTGCCTCCTTCGACCTGACCACCGGATTCTTAACAAGTTGGAATCCCAATCGTGACGCGTGAGTTTTTTCTCTTGCACTTTCAGGAACGACGGTTTATGCCGGGGGAGATTTTTCTATGGTTGGAACTACGAACCGAATAGGAATAGCGGCAATAGATGCAACCACAGGTATCGCAACTTCCTGGAACGCTAACTCTGATGGCGTAATGCGCACAGTTACTGTTTCAGGTTCTACTATTTATGTCGGCGGTTATTTTACTACTATCGGTGGACAAAGCCGGTCGAGCATTGCCGCACTCAACGCCACAACCGGAAATGCAACTGACTGGAGCGCAAACACAGATTTAAGTGGAGTGTTATCCATCGTCCTACGGGGACAAGATTTGTTGATAGGCGGTGAGTTTTGGTCAATTAAAAATACGCCTCATTCTTACTTCTCGGTAATTCCTGATAGCTCAATGACGTTAAGTGGAGTGTATGGAATAAAATACCGGACATTTACTGCGTCTGAATTTGGTGCGAACATCAATCAAAAACCGATGAAACGTCCCTACTTCCCGAATACAGCAAATGTGATTCAGGAAACTTATAAGAAATTCCCCCTTGCTCCAATCATTGTCGGCAAAGCATTCGTGTATAACAATGAAGGAAAACTGCTCGCCTACATACAACCTAAAGCATATACGGATGTATTGAAAACTTTTAACAAAAGCGGAGTAACGCATACCGGCACAGCACGGGGATTGGATTTCGATAAAAAATCTGCACCGTTGCTGAAACGATGGGTCACGCTTGACGTGACAAAACATGATAATACATTAGTTGCAAACCTGTTGGCGTTAAAAGTCAACATCGTGGCAAGTGATACGGGAGTAACACCCAACGGACTTGCTGACCTTCTCTATAACGAAGGGAGTGGCAATCCACTCAGCGGTAAATCAATTTCTGAAATTGCAGATTATGCCGGAGACCTCATGACAAATTGGCGCTATCTTCCGCTTGCAACTTTTGCAAATCTCGATACAACCATTGCAAAAATCAACGCCGCGTTCTCCGGTGTGTTTGATACAACACAATGGATTGTCGGTTCAAAACTTGTCGTGAAGGGAACACGCGAACTTGGGAAAATTAGTTTCCTGCAACCTAACACAAGCAGTTTCAGACATAGGGTTATTCCTGTTTCACCTGAAGATGTTTTACCCTCTTCATATTCATTAGAACAAAACTACCCCAATCCATTCAACCCAACTACGACAATTCAATTCGAGTTGGGACAGAATTCACTTGTCACTCTGAAGATTTACAACATACTCGGACAAGAAGTAGCAACCTTATTAGACCGTGATGAATTGTATGAAGGACAACGCGAGGTTATGTTCAATGGAAAAGAATTAGCTTCCGGTATTTACTTCTATCGGCTCGTTGCAGAGAGTATTGATGACGAAGGAGAATCTTCCACCGAGCCGTTTGTTCAGGTGAAGAAGATGGTCTTGTTAAAATGATTTTGCCTTGAAAGTAGAACAGCAGTAAAGTCGTACCCCATGGCGACGGATTGAAGAGTTCCGTCGCCTTTTCTTTTTCAGAATTCTCTTCTGAATTTTCCGTGAGTACTCCCCTGTATTCAGTGAACCATTTTCTGAGTTCAGCGAATGATTCACTGAGTCCAGGAAGCAATTCCCTGAGTTCAGTGGAGAATACACTGACATCAGGAATTGAATTACTGATAGCAGGGAATGATTCACTGAATTCAGGGAGCGATTTCCTAATGTCAGTGAGCCATTCCCTAATGTCAGTGCGCGGCTCACTGTGCTTTTCTAAGCCCAAAATGAGTTGATTTAGGCGATTATTTTCCTTCGAATTTTCTTATACCAACTAAGTCCAGTTAACCGGAGTCTGTTAAGGTCAAAAATGGGGAATCTTTTCTTTCACTTGAATCTTTCCTTTTGTGTAACTTTACGCCCTCACTTTCGTTTTCTTAATAGTCATTAACTGTAATCTATCAGCAATCTTTGAATTTTTCCATGCGAACTGTTTTTCTTTTACTCTTGTCGTTTTCCTTTTTTTCACTTGTCGTCGCCGATGAATCAAAAAGATTATCATTGAAAAAAACTACAGAACGAATTTCTATTGATGGCATCATTGAATCTGCCTGGGCAACAGCCGATTCCATTTCCGACTTCTTCCAGCAACAACCATTTCACGGTCAACCCGGAACGAAACGGACAGTGGCAAAAGTGCTTACCACCGATGATGCAATTTATTGCATGATGTACTGCCAGGATGATATTACAAACATCCAGCAAAATACCGGAAAGTTGGATGACTTCGGCGGCGATGTCGTTTCGATCATGCTTGATACATTCGGTGATAATCGAACGGCGTACAAGTTTGCTGTCAGCGCATCGGGGATTCGTGCAGATTGCCGTTTGCTTGATGACGCACGTAATCGTGACTATAGTTGGGACGGCGTTTGGTTTGCGGACGCGAAAGTCAACGGCAGTGGCTACGTTATCGAAATGGAAATTCCATATCGCACTATTCAATACGATGAAAAACTAACTGAATGGGGTTTAGATTTCGACCGGTGGATTCCATCATCGAAAGAAGATTTGTACTGGTGTAACTATGAAGAAAACGAAGGACAACGGATTTCAAAATTTGGTAAGTTGAAGTTTGAAGATTTTACTCCATCTGTTCATGGCTTGAACTTAGAAGTCTATCCTGTCGGAATCGCGAAAGTAACTCACCTTCGCGGAACCGATTACAAAGTCGAGCCGGATGTAGGTATTGATATTTTCTACAATCCGTCTCAATCACTCACGTTCCAACTTACCGGCAATCCCGACTTTGCGCAAATCGAAGCAGACCCGTTTAGTTTCAACATTTCGCGCTACGAATCGTACTTCAGCGAACGACGTCCCTTCTTCACACAAGGCAATGAAGTATTCATGCCATCCGGTCGTGAACGGAATTCCGGTTTCTATCGTCCTCTCGAATTATTTTATTCAAGAAGAATCGGCAAGAAACTTCCCGACGGTTCTGAAGTTCCGCTTCAAGTGGGAACAAAAGCATTCGGGCGATTGGAGGATTGGGAATACGGCGGCTTCCTCGCTAAGACGGGTGAGCAGGATTATATGCTCGATACATTATCGTTGACCGAACCACAGGCGATTTTTTCTTCTGCAAGAATCAAGAAACAAGTCCTCGATAATTCTTCTGTCGGCATATTGTTCGTCGGCAAACATACTTCCTCAGACGATTATGGTGTGCTTGATATTGACGGAGCCATTCGTTCTTCGGAGTGGCAGGTGGCGTATCAGTTTGCCCGTTCGTTCAAAGGTTCGGAAGGTGACTTTGCCGCCTCTGCCGGGTTCACATGGTTCAAAGAAGATTGGATGA
>JACPVN010000442.1 GCA_016191715.1 Ignavibacteriota bacterium
CCGGAAGACGGAATGGTAACATTGAAAGTGTTCGATATGCTCGGACGCGAAGTTGCTTCGCTTATCAACAGAGAAGAATTGTACGAAGGCGAACATGAATTCGAATTCGTTGCAACGAATCTCGTCAGTGGTGTGTACTTCTACCGTATTGTGGTGGAAGCGCCGAACGAAGTTGATGATGAGAATGGCATTGCCGGAGTCAAGACGTATCAGGATGTCAAGAAACTCCTCTTGATGAAGTAAGTCACGTAACGTCATCAAGTAAATAATTATATTATCGGCACGGAGAATCCCGTTGTACGGGACTCCGTGCCGTTTTATTTCTATTTGATTTTTTTTGCTCTTTAGTAATCATCAATTTATTTGAAAAATGAAATTAGTTCAATTCATAATAAGCATCATCTTGTTGTCTGTTCTTTCAGTCTTCTCAGTTTTTTCGCAGAACGGTTTATCATTCATCGGGCATCTTGACCAGAAGCACGGAACGTCGGGAGATAATATTTCGTATTCTGCTTGTTGGGGATACGTCGCTCCGAACGGTCGTGAGTATGCAATCGTTGGAACGTACACAGGCACACAGATTATTGATATTACCAGCACCGACTCAATTCGAGAGATTACACATATCAGTGGTCCTTCATCCATCTGGAGAGAGATGAGAACGTACAAACAACGCGCCTATGTTGTGAGTGAAGGCGGCGGCGGAGTGCAGATTATCAATCTTTCTAATCTCCCGAACTCCGCGAATCTTGTCCGTTCGTTCAACTACACAAGTGGCTCGAAAAATATCCAGCGCAACCATTCAATTGAAATCTTCGATGGGTATATGTATCTCAACGGTAGCGCGGCATGGTCGCCGGGCGGAATCCTGATATTCAGTCTCGCGAATGTTGACACGCCAACGTATGTCGGACAATATCAACAGGAATACGCACATGACAGTTACGTTCATGGCAACCGGCTATATTCTGCCGCAATCAACAGCGGCGGATTGAACATTGCTGACATCAGCAACAAAGCCAATCCTGTTCACATAACGAAAATAAATTATTCGGGAGCTGGTACACATAACGCATGGACGACAACGAGCGGAAATGTTGTTGTCACGACAGATGAAATAGGAAGCACGGCGAAGAATCTTAAATTCTGGAATGTGCAGAATATTCCGCCCGCACCTTCATCGCCAATTGCAACCTATACGATAAATCCAAACGACATTGTTCATAATGTGTTTGTGCGAGGAAATTACGCGTTTGTTGCTTGGTACACTGCAGGCATTGCTGTTGTGGATATTACCAATCCATCTTCACCGGCTACAGCAGGATTTTATGATACGTCACTCGAACCCTCCGGCGGATACGATGGTGTATGGGCTGTCTATCCTTATTTCTGGTCGGGCAAAGTGATTGCGGGCGATATGCAAAACGGTTTGTTTGTGTTTCAGTTTAACAACCTCGCCCCGCGAGTTCCGGTACAATTGCTTGAACCTGCAAATCAGCAGGCATTTTGTAACAATTTTCCCATTGATTTTAAGTGGTCGCGCGTTGCAGACCCTACTAATGACCCCCACACATATTGGTTTTCGCTGAAAGGTCCCGGCGTTGATACAACCTATATTCTCTCCACCGACACAACCTTTACGCTGAGCAATGTCGCGTCCCTAACGAACGGAACGTACGAATGGTATATCACCACCAAAGATGAAGCGACACAAATTGCCACACGCGATACATTTTCATTTGTGAAAACAACACGTTCACTTTCTCTTTCTTCTCCCAACGGAAGCGAATTGCTGAAAGCGCAGTCGAACGTGAACATCAATTGGTCTGCCGCGTGTGTTGACAGCGTGGAAATTTCTTACTCAATGGACGATGGCTTGACGTGGAATATCGTTCAATCATCATTGCCTGCATCGAGCGGAAGTTACACGTGGAACGTCCCGAACACACCGACAACACAGGGAAAAATTCGTGTTCGAGATGTTTCCGATACGACACTGCTTGATTTGAGCAGTTCTTCATTTACGATCTTTGTTTCCGTCAATGTTACCGTGCTTGTCCCGAACGGCGGAGAAATCTGGGAGAGTGAAAGTATGCATCAAATCTCTTGGACGTATGAAAACGTCGGCAACGTCACGATTGAATATTCACTAGATAGTGGTGCGACGTGGACAACGATTATCACCGACACAACTGCCTCGACAGGAACAATTGATTGGCAACTCCCCAATGTTCCCGATACAGTAAATGCACTCGTGCGAATTATCAATCTCAGTAATCCGTCGGTTGCCGATACAAGTGATGCCGAGTTTACTATTATCAAAATCCAACCGCAACTTCACCTTCTCGTTCCGAACGGAGGAGAAGTGTGGCAGATTGGAACTCTGCAAACTATTTCGTGGTCAAGTTTACTTGTTGATTCAATCACGATTGAACTTTCGGTTGATAATGGAACGACGTGGATGACAATCGCTACCAATGCTAATGCATCATCCGGTTCGTATTTGTGGACGGTAGATGGCGCGGGAACAACAACAGCATTGATTCGTCTTCTGAACGCCGCCGATACGACGCTGATTGACCAGAGTAATGCAGTGTTTGAAATGCCGTTACTGGCAGTTTCCGTTCTCCCTTCATGGAAGTTGGTGTCCGTTCCTGCAAGATTCGGGAACGAACTCATTGGCAATATTTTTACCGGAGCCGCTTCAGAAGCGTTCAAATATGCTGGAGGATATGATACGAATGATACCGCAGAGGTAGGAAAGGGATTCTGGATTAAATACAATTCAGCCGCCACATTTCCGATGTATGGAGTTTCAATTTCACAGGAAACTGTTGCCGTAAGAGAAAAATGGAATATCATCGGTTCGCTGAGCGAGCCGTTTTCATCTGCATCGCTCGAAGCAATTCCTCCTTCGATAATACTCTCACAACTCTTCGGCTATCATCCCGATTCCGGCTACACGATTTCCGGAACGATTCAACCGGGAAAAGGATATTGGCTGAAAGCCTCGGAAGCCGGCTCGCTTGTGTTGAACAGTTCTCTCCTCGTTTCAAAAACAATGTCTGTAGAAGAGAACAACGGACTGACTTCTCTGAACTTCAGGGATAACAAAGGCAGAGTGCGGACATTGTATCTTCGGGATGCGGAAGCAAATCAACGAATGGCATTGATGAGTGAACTACCACCAATTCCGCCATCGGGTGTGTTCGATGTGCGGTTTGCTTCTCAGCGATTTACGGAAACGCTTTCTGAAGTTACTTCAAAAGCCGCTCTTGAAATTCGTTCGGCAGAATATCCGTTGAATATAACACTTGTAGGTAACCAACATGGTTCACACATACTTGTTGAGAGAAAACAGGGCGTGATAGTGCATGAATATGATTTCAATAAATTACCGGTTATTTCGCTTTCATCAGCGCCGGAGGGAGCGTTGACCATCGAAACCGGTAATTCATCAGGATTTCCTGAACAGATTTCTCTTGGTCAGAACTATCCTAACCCGTTCAATCCGGTTACCGTTATCAGTTATCGGTTATCGCTTAATAGTTTTGTTTCTTTGAAAGTATTCAATCTTCTTGGAGAGGAAGTTGCAACGCTTGTCAATGAAGTTCAGGAAGCAGGAATGAAGAGCGTGGAGTTTTCCGCCGATAAACTTTCGAGCGGTGTGTACGTGTATCGCTTAACAGCAGGCAATCATACGGAAGTGAAACGGATGACCGTCCTGAAATAGAACGCTGATTTTGAAAAGGTTGAATGCTGGGTACGGGTAACTGCACTCAGCATTTTTATTTTCAGGTGCTTTATGGTTTGATGTTAGGGAGCGGAGGCGCTGTCAGAATAATTTTCCCCGGCTGATTCACTTTAATCCAATATGACTGAAACGGCAGGAGCGAATCTGCGGCGAAGTAACCGGTCCCTAACGCGTATCCGAAAAAAGAAGAAGTGAGAATTCCATCAGGAATTGTTAGTACAGAGCTGAAAGAGATTGGTTCGGAAAGTGTTCCGATAAAGTTCCAATCGCAGTTGACTTCGAGAGTATCACTTCTCAGCGGTGTTCCTGAGACGCTTATCGTTCCCTCCGATGGAAGTTTCATCCAATATCCTTTTCCTGATTTCAAGGTGTCCTCAATTGAATATCCTCCGATGCAATCATATCGCGTAAGCGACGATGTTCCGACAGGAAAATCAATAGTGCTTTCATCATTTAACTCTACGGGAAAAGAAAACATATTCCATCCTGCGTTCGCTTGTCGGGTGAGTGTTACCGGGAAAGTTTTGACGACAGAATCAACTGCAAGGCGGAGAGTGGAAAGTCGTGTGTACAGACTCTCGCCCGGACATTCTGTCGAGCATCCGACTCTATGACCGCTGATGTTCGGAAAAGTTAATCCGGTTGGAGCGTGGAAGGAAGTATCCGTCGGAGTGATTGTTCTATCATGTGCTTTCCATGCAAGAATGTTTCTTAATGTTTTCAATGCTGTATCGGATGGCGCTACAGAGGTAAATGTTCCGAGTAGTGAAACACCCATCGTCTGCTCATTATTGTTGATGCCGTTCGGGTCGGGAGAAACGCCGCAGAAATGTCCGCCGCGAACATCTTCGAGCGAATCGTACAACCACGTTCGTCCCTGATATAACGCGCCGTTCGGGTCAACCAGCCAGTTGTAACCGATGTCGCCCCAACCGAGCGTGTTTGCATGATACACCCAAATCGAACGGACAACCGCCGCCCAATCCGATGAACTGTTTGAACCGGCTGTATGGTGAACGATGAGATGTGAAACGTTCGTTTGCAAAGGAGTCCATCGCGGAGATGATTGTCCTTCTGGACACGACCATTCGGTTCGTGAGATAAATGCAGGCGGTGACGTAGAAACTTTGTACGGTACGATGGCATGTTTGACTGGCTGTTGTGTTGCCCCGGGACTGATGAAGGTAATCTTCAAACTTTTTATCACTGATGAATAATTGGAAACTGGGGTATCAAGAAGAAGTTTGCATTGAATAAACTGTGTTTCTTTTTCCAGAAACAGCAATGCACTCGAAATATTTTCAGTTGAAGACACAACATCTTCATCGGCGTGAACGATTTGCCACTCGCTCCATTTCACTCTGTTGTCTGAACGAATGAAAAGCGTGAGTTCGTTTTGTTCGATGGTATTCATCTCCCAAACAATTGCCACGGCTAAGAACGGCTCAACGTTGTACAGCGGAATAGTGATTGCTTGGAACAGTATTTCCGAATCGTATTCGGATGAAAGAATATTTCCAACCGGAACCAAGGACACTTCGTCTGTTTGAACCAAGCCAAGTTTTTTCTGTGCTTGAACCATTTGAGTCAAAGTAAGAAATACAAAGAACAGGAAAATCAAGCCAACTACATTTTTCATTCTCATTCCATTTATCAGCCCGCCAGAGTCGGGTAAACATCCCGTATCAACTCACCACTCACTAATTAACCAATCACCAAATAACCACTCACCAATTAACTAATCACCAAAACTTGTTCCCACCGCTCTCGCCGTCAATATCAACTGCGAATCCAACGAAACAAGACGTTGTTTGCTGATTACATCTTCAAGCTTTACAAGTTCAACATCCTGTCCGCGCAGACTGACCATGTGTCCGAATTTTCCTTCCGATGCCGCTTGCAACGCCATCGAACCGAATTTGGTGGCGAGTATTCTGTCGTACGCTGTCGGACTTCCGCCGCGCTGTAAGTGACCAAGCACGGTGGTGCGTGTTTCCAATCCGGTATGTTCAGTGATTTTCCGCGCAACAAGGTCACCGATTCCTCCGAGACGCAACGGGTCGGTCCGCTTTGCATCATGTTCTTTGACGACAATCTGACCGTCTTCCGGCTTCGCACCTTCCGCTACGCATACGATGCTGAACCGCGCGCCTTTGCTTCGTTTAAGAACAGTTTCAAAAATAGAATCCCACTTGAACGGAATTTCGGGAATCAAAATAATGTCAGCGCCGCCAGCGAGTCCGGCGCCGAGCGCAATCCATCCGGCGTATCGTCCCATCACTTCAATCACCATCACGCGGTGATGCGCAGATGCAGTAGTGTGGAGACGGTCAATCGCTTCCGTTGCAATCGAAAGAGCGGAATCATAACCGAATGTTACGTCCGTTGCTTCGAGGTCGTTATCAATTGTTTTCGGAACACCGATAATGTTCATTCCCATCTTGGAAAATTTATAAGCAATGTTCATCGTCCCGTCGCCGCCGATGGCAAAGAGCGCATCGAGTTCCCACTTCTGATAGTTGATGAGCGCATGCTCGGAGTAATCGAGCGTGGTAATTCCTTTCGGACTTTCAACCGGATAGTGAAACGGGTCGCCTTTGTTCGATGTGCCGAGAATTGTACCGCCGAGATTGACAATTCCGAGAATGTCGAGTTTTGTCAACTCGCGCATCTTCCCCTCGACAAATCCTTCGAAGCCATCCACAATGCCGATGACTTTTGTATTAAAAAACGACATCGCCGGTTTGGCGATGCTTCGAATAA
>JACPVN010000443.1 GCA_016191715.1 Ignavibacteriota bacterium
ATATCAGGAGAAAGTTTTTGCTTGAGCATGTGAGCGGCAAATGCGCCAAGCGCAACACCGAAAAAAGAAAAGAGAGATGCGAGAACGAAGAATAATTTATTCATTGACGATTTTCGATTTAATCATTGAAGATTAATTTTGATTGATAATATTGAACTCGGAACAGAAAAGCAAACATCTTTGGAAATGAGTTCAGGCGTTTGTACATTTTCGCCGCATGGAAAGAAAACCAATCATCGGCATTACGATGGGCGACTTTAACGGCATCGGACCGGAAGTTGCACTGAAAGCAATAACTTCTCCTGTTGTTCGGAAGATTTGCCATCCTATTCTTATCGGTTCAACCGATGTGTTTGCATATTATTCAAGATTATTAAAACTTCAAATTGAATTACGCGAAACCTTGCCGCCATTTCGTCAGCATGAAAAGGACGTGGTTACTATTTACAATCCATGGGATTTTCAAATTCCAAGAATCAATATCGGGAGTGTGCAAAAGGAAGCGGGTAAGTTTTCCGGCGAGGCAATTACCAATGCTGTTGATTTGTGGATGAATGGAGTTATAGATGGAATCGTTACTGCACCTGTTTCAAAGGAAGCCATGAAAGTAGCCGGCTACAAGTTCCCCGGTCAAACAGAAATGATTGCATCCCTTACCGCTTCGAAGAAATTTATGATGATGTTGTCGGCAGGTACATTCCGGGTTGGGTTGGTTACGATTCATGTCCCGATAAAAAGGGTTGCTTCGTTAATATCTCAAAAACTGGTCAGCGAAAAAATTTTTCTGCTTCATCATTCATTGAAAAATGATTTCGGAATTACATCACCGAAGATTGCTGTTCTTGGTTTGAATCCGCACTCGGGCGAAAATGGAAACATTGGCGATGAAGAAATCAGAAAAATTATTCCGGCTATCAAACAATCAAAAAGAATGAAGATGAATGTCGAATGTCCGTTTCCCGCCGATGGATTTTTCGGAAAACATCTGTACCGGAATTACGACGCCGTTCTTGCAATGTATCACGACCAAGGATTGATTCCGTTGAAGATGATGGGCTTTGATGTTGGCGTGAACTTCACTGCGGGTTTACCAATTGTTCGCACTTCGCCCGACCACGGAACAGCATTCGACATCGCAGGAAGAGGAATCGCAAATCCTTCAAGCATGATTGAGGCAATCAAACTTACCGCTACGATTATTCAAAACAGAAAACTAAAACAATGAACATACAATTTGAACACGTCAGTGTTGCTTTCGACAAACATATCGTCTTGAAGGACATCAACCTTGAAATAATGGAAGGTGAGTTTGTTTCACTAACAGGAGAATCGGGCGTAGGAAAGACAACATTTCTTCGTTTGCTCTATTTCGATTTATTACCAACAGACGGAACGGTTCGTGTTGGATTATTTAGTTCGTCATCAATCAGAAAAAAAGAAATACCTCAACTTAGAAAAATGCTTGGCATTTCCTTTCAGGATTTCAAATTGCTTGAGGATAGAGATGTTCATGACAACATCGCTTTCGTGCTTGAAGTAATTCGGCAGAAAAAAGATTTTATCAAAGAGCGCGTGCCTGAAGTATTATCACTTGTTGGTTTGGAGAAAAAGCAGAACGCAATGCCGCACGAACTATCGGGCGGTGAGCAAGCGCGTGTCATGCTTGCGCGTGCAATCGCAAATCAACCCGAAATTCTTATTGCTGATGAACCGATGGGAAATCTTGACATGAAAACCGGATTGGAAATTCTTGACGTCTTGAAGACAATCAACAAGAATGAAACGACTGTGGTCATGGCTTCGCACAACATGGAGATAGTGAAGAAGGCGGGAGGAAGAGTATTGCAGTTGAAGGATGGGAGGTTAACTGACTTGAATAAGTGACCTGCGATGTGAGATATGCGATATGTCTTTACTGTCTAACTCGAAGAACAGAAAAAAATAACTATTCTGAATCTGCAACCGTTCTCGGGTGCCTGCCGTATAAAAACCACACTTTATTTCACTCAATTTATATGATTATATCAAACCAACTTCGCTCTTTTATTATTCTCGCCGCATTCGTGATTCTCCTCTCAGGAGTTTCTCTTGCCAATGAACCACTCAAACCGACACGCATTGAAACGCCACCTGTCATTGATGGAATTCTCGACGAATCGTTTTGGAATCAGTCGCCGAAAGTCTCCGGCTTCAAAACCTTCATTCCGGATTTCGACATTATACCGAAGGAGCAGACGGAAGTCTTGCTTGCCTACGACAGCGCAAATCTCTATTTCGCATTCCGATGTTTTGACGAGCCGGATAAAATCAAAGCATCCGTTTCGGCGCGGGATAAGATGATTGGGGATGATTTTATCTGCATCAATCTTGATGCGTTCAATGACCAGCAGGGATTGAACGCATTTTATGTGAATGCGTTCGGGATTCAAGGCGATAGCAAGTTCGCGGCGGGGAACGAAGATTTCAGTCCCGATTATGTTTGGTATAGCGCAGGAAAAATTAATTCGGATGGATATACTGTTGAGGTTCAATTACCGCTCAAAAGTCTTCGTTACCGAAACGATGAACCGACGGTGATGGGAGTGATTCTCGAACGCTCCATCAGCAGAAGAAGTGAACACAGTTGTTTCCCGCGACTCGACCCGGCAAAAGGATTTGCTCTCCTCACACAAATGTATCCGCTCGAATATTCCGGCATCGAACATTATACTTTATTGGAAATTTTGCCGGCTATAACCGCGACACGACAGGATGTTCGTGAATCAACGAATCTTGTCCGAGGTAAGCAGGAAGCGGAAGTGAGTCTTAATGTAAAATATGGTTTGACTTCCGATTTAATTTTAGACGGAACCATCAATCCCGATTTCAGTCAGGTAGAATCTGATGCAGGGCAAGTGGATGTCAATCTCCGGTCACGATTATTTAATTCCGAAAAGCGTTCGTTCTTTCTCGAAGGGCAGGATAATTTCAATCTTGCAGTCAGTGCGAACAGTTTCGACCCGATGATGTTTTATTCAAGAACAATAGTCGAGCCGTTACTCGGAACGAAGTTGACCGGTAAGGTTGGGCAGTACAATACTCTCGCTGCGCTCTATGCAATAGATAATGTGCTCGAACAAGATCAACCGACACTCGGCAACTATATTCACGTTCCTGTACTCAGGTTCAAATCTGCGCTCAGCGATGATAG
>JACPVN010000418.1 GCA_016191715.1 Ignavibacteriota bacterium
AGAAGATTATGACGGCGCGGAGCCAACAGGAAACTCTGTTTCAGTTCTCAATTTGCTTCGACTTGCTCACATCACATCAAACAATGATTGGAAATTGAAGGCAGAACAAACTCTCAATCTTTTCGGTGCAAGTCTCAGTACGCATCCCCACGTTCTTCCCCAAATGCTTGTTGCGCTTGATTGGTGGTTATCAACCCCGAAAGAAATTATACTTGTTGGAGAAATTGATTCGGAAGAGATTCAGACACTTGTAACAGAAATTCATTCTCGTTTTCTTCCTTACAAAGTTCTACTTTTTGTTGATGAACAAAGCAGAAAATCGCTTGAAAAGATTCTTCCTTTCATCAAAGAAATGCAACAGATAGACAACAAACCAACTGCATACATCTGTAAAAATTTTGCTTGTCAACTTCCAACTTCTGATATTTCGGTCGTGCGTGAACTGCTTACGAAATAACTCAGATGGACCCGATCATTCTTTCACAAAGCAATGATGAAGTAAACGCAAACAGCAAGTTTGCGATGCGCCTCTCCCTCATCGTCGGCGTCTTCATGCTGGTGGTGAAAGTGTACGCGTACATCGTTACCGGTTCCGCCGCCATTCTTTCCGACGCAGCTGAATCGGTTGTTCACATTCTTGCAATTTCATTTGCCGCGTACAGTTTGTGGCTTAGTCTCAAGCCCGCAGACGATACACACCTCTACGGACACGACCGCATCAGTTTTTTCTCCGCCGGCTTTGAAGGTGCGATGATTATCCTTGCCGCAATCTACATTGTAGTGGAGTCCATTCTTAAATGGATCCAGGGATTACAAATTGAGAATATCGAGCAAGGAATTTATTTCACCGTCGCGGCAACAATCATCAACGGTGCGCTCGGCGGATATTTGTTGTATCGTGGGAAGAAAAATCACTCGCTCATCCTTAAAGCAAACGGCAAACACGTTCTCACCGATAGTTGGACAAGTCTGGGCGTCATCGTCGGATTGCTTCTCACAAAATTTACCGGCTGGCTACCGTTCGATCCGATTATCGCTATCGTTGTTGCAATCAATATTTTATGGACAGGCGGGAATCTCATCCGTCAATCCATCGGCGGCTTGATGGACGAAGCCAATCCTGAAGTCGGTGCAAAACTTCAATCAATCCTTCATCAACAAACGGAGAAATTCAACATCGGATTTCATCACCTTCGACATCGCAACGCGGGCAACAAGTTGCTTATTGAATTTCATCTTCTCTTCCCTGACAACGCTACGATTGCCAATGCTCATCTCGAAGCAACCGTCATCGAACAGGAAATAAAAAAAGCATTTCCGATGCAGACAGAAATTATCAGTCATCTTGAGCCGAGCGAAAGTCACGATGAAGTTCACGCGCAACTTCTGAACGCTCGCGGATAATGATATCAATATGAAGAATAAACTCAGAGAACATGTTGGACTGTTAGTTCTTTGTACTTTGTTCTTTGTACTTGGTTTGCTCAGAATCAGTGACCGTTCTCTTCTCACTCCCGATAGTTGTCAGTATCTTCTCTGGGGAAACTCGCTCGCTCACCTTCAGGGTTTTGTTGACAACACAACTCCCGAGCCTGACAAATTCGTCAATCATGGTCCTCTGTATTCCATCCTCATCGCTCCGATTGAACTGATATTCCCGCTCTCTGTTCCTGCGGTGAAAGTTTGGACATTATTCTTTGGAATTTCAGCAATCATACTTTTTTATTTTCTCCTTCTACGATTTTTCAATCGAACGATTGCTACAGTCGCATCTGTCTTTTTCGCTTTCAATCCGATTTTACTTCTCTATTCGACAGAAGTTCTTTCGGATGTCCCGTTTGTTGTTGCAACCCTTGCTTCATGTATCTTCTTCTTCAAACAACAAGAAGAAACCGAGAAGCAGAATTTGTTCTACGTATTGCTAATTATTGGTATCATTGCTGCAACAGTACTTCGTGAAATCGGATTATCGCTTGTTGCTGTTGTTGTCCTGATGTATGCACTGAGAAAAGATTGGAAACGAGCGCTTATCATAGCGGGATGTGTTGCAGTTGCTCTTGGAATGTGGAATATCCGAAATCATCTACTTGTGGAAAAAACATTTTTCTCACAGACAGGAAATTCACCATGGGTCTTCGACCACATCATGACATCGTCCGACACTTCCTTTCTCTATGAACTTCTCGTTCGATATTGGTATAACCTGAATGCATATTCCAATTTTCTCTCCGGCTTGATGTTCTATCCAACATTTGCCACGCAACAACTCTCAACCATCTTCAGCGATGCATCATGGCTTTACCAATACACCACACAATTATTTGAAACAGGCAGGTATTTCATTTTCTTTCTTTTCCTTCCAACATTTTTTCTTGGACTCATTTCACCACTCCAACAATCCAATACTCCATTACTCCAAAACTCCCTTACACCCCAGCACATCAGCACCCGCGCTCTGTTGCTCCTCTTCATCCCCGCATACCTTCTCATCCTGTGTATTTTTCCATTCAACGATATACGCTACATGCTTCCACTCGTTCCGTTTATTCTTTTCTTTTGTTTGATGGGATTGAAATATATTGTCAGCAGGTTTACTTGGTTTGATTTTTTCAAACGAAAAGTCTTTGCTATTATGTTGGCAGGAGTTGTTATCATCCCTAATGCCATCAGCATTTCAGAAATGATTCGTCACAACATCAACTCGAACAAAGCGAACGCGTTACCTTGGAATGAAATAGGATATTGGATTCAACAGAACACCCCCGAGAAGAGTGTAATAGCAAGCCCGATAAAAGACCTCGCTCTGTTCTCCGGAGGTGAACGAAAGGTGTTTTTGATGTATCCGAACATCGAAGTTCCAAGATTTGAATTCTCTCTTCGTGATTATCAAGCCGAGTATCTGTTGTCGCCTCATTCTTTTGAGGACGCGACAATGTTTGAAATGAACATGCTCGAATCATCACGCTTCACGTTCGAGCATGTTTACACTGCGGGAAATCTTCATCTCTACAAGATTCATTCGACAATGAAAGAACCCTCACGTATAAAATTCAATGTCGCAAATACCAGAAGCATTTCCGGTCATCTTGTCATCGCCCGACGGTTCATCCTGCAGGAACAATATGATAACGCGGAACAACTCCTTGATTCAATCGTCGCTCTCGCACCGTTTCGTCCCGATGTTCTTTTTCAACAATTGATATGTTCATCGCTTCAAAGGAATGAAGCAAAAGCACACCAAGTGTATCAACAACTCACAGCGCTTCCATCTGATGTCGGAATCTACATCCAACCTGCTCAACGACAACTTGAACTTCTTCGTCTTCTCCGTGATGCCGAATCCTCAACTTCCGACGAATACAGAAGTGTCAAAACATTAAAAGCCGCTTCCGGATTTTGGAACTTAGGTTATTACAATCGGGCGTCTTCATTGATGGATGCCTTGCTGTCGGACAGTTCTCAATACTTTGAAGGATTATTGTGGGGAACTCACTTCGCAATACAACGAGGAGATGTCAAGAGAGCAAAACTGTACCATCAGCAATTGTGGGGGCTTGATTCACTGAACACGCTCGTTCATTCTTATCGAAAAATTCTCGCGTTGAATGATTCTCTTGTCACCGATACATCTTCCCGCTCCCGTTCACTTCGACACTTAGCGCTTGCAAAAGTATATCAATCAATCGAATTGAAGGAAGAAGCGATTGATGAAGCAGAACGAGCGTTGGGCAATGCGATGGGAAATAAAGCGGCGTTAGATTTTTATCAGATGTTGCTTAAAAATAAACGCACCAACACTTTCTGAAAACAACTACTTTCCATACATTGGTTCAAACAAAATAATTCGTCCCGCTTTGCGGGAACAATCCGAAATCCGAAATTTTATGAAGCTATCCGTCATCATACCTATCTACAACGAACGCGCAACCGTTCTTGAACTTGTTCGCCGTGTGCAGGCGGTTGATTTTCCGAAAGAGATTATCCTTGTTGATGATTACTCAACCGACGGCACAAGAGAAATCCTGAAACAATTTGAGCAGGATAAACCTGAAGGCATTAAATTTCTTTACCACGAAATCAACAAGGGAAAAGGCGCGGCATTCCGAACCGGTATTGGCGCGGTTGAAGGAGAGATTGTTGTCGTACAAGATGCCGACCTCGAATACGACCCGAACGATTACTACAAACTCCTCAAACCAATTCTCGACGGACGAGCGGATGTTGTCTTCGGCTCGCGCTTTGTCGGAAGCGAAGAGCATCGTGTGTTATATTTCTGGCATTATCTCGGAAATAAGTTTCTCACTCTCTTCATCAATATGGTAACCAACCTCAACCTCAGCGACATGGAAACTTGTTACAAAATGATTCGCACAGATGTTCTGAAAAAGATTTCACTTCAGGAAAATCGTTTCGGCTTCGACCCGGAGTTTACCGCTAAAGTTGCAAGGTTGAAATGCAGAATTTATGAAGTCGGTGTTTCGTACAGCGGAAGAGATTATGCACAGGGAAAAAAGATTACGTGGAAAGATGGCGTGCGGGTGTTGTGGTGTATATTGAAGTATGGAATTTAATGGTCAAACTAAATAATATTAGAAAAACAAATTGTATATTTGTTTAAATATGTTTTACCTCACTAAATCCTCCAAAAAATAATTTGCTTATTATCTCATGATAAGTAATAAATTGAACCATTGTTACCGAGAATAATTATGTTAATATCTAATGTACACATCGAAAATTTCAAACGGTTTCAGAATTTACCCATAGACTTCCAATCACTTGATTGTCTAGTAGGAGGAAATAATAGTGGAAAAAGCACCTTACTTCAGGCAATGGCTTTATATGATTTTGTTGTACACAATTGTTTATTTAAAAAAGATAATAACGGCAATGCTAACGGGCGTTATCAGATTGAAGTGAAAAACCGTTCTATCGCTCCTGAAGAATTTGTGGTACTACCAGTAGCAAGACCAATTGATTTTTGGACAGATAGAATCTCTCAACGACAGCGTAATCATATCATTATTAGTGTAAAAGTCACATTTGAAAATAAAGAAGAAGTGAAGGCAAATCTTGATCTGAATTATAACCGTTTTTCCATATCTCTTGAAACTAAGAATGACCAACCGTGGCTACAAGAATTGATGAAGTTTAAAATTTCTTATCTACCTGTGTTCTCTACTTTTTTGACTCAAGAGGAAAGAAGAACCCCAGCAGTTATTGAAGATGCTCTTGCTCGAGGAAGAGTCAATAGTGTTATCCGTAATTTGTTATATAATCTTAACAAAGAAGGAAAAATTCATGAACTTGAATCTATATTAAAAAATGCAATACCCGGATTCAATAATTTATCCATACGTTTTGATGAGATTACAGACAGATTCATTGACGTGTCTTATAATGAAGAAGGAAAGAAAAAAGAATTTGACCTATTTATGGCAGGTAGTGGTTTTCAACAGTTTGTATATCTCTTTGGTTTTATCTTACTCCGCGACCCAAATGTTATTTTACTTGATGAACCCGATGTACACCTTCACGGAACATTACAAGCCAGTTTACTTGAAGAATTAAAACGTCTCGTGACTAATGGGAAACAAGTCATTTTTGCAACCCATTCCAAAGACTTAATAACAAAAATTGATGCCGACAATATTATTTTCCTCAATGACGGAAAAGCTACCCGCCTTAAAGTGAACTTTGATAAATATGAAACATTAGAATCACTTGGTTCCATTGACAATATTCAGATTGCGCAAATGCAGGCATTTAAAAGATTATTAGTAGTTGAAGATTATGATGACTGGAAATACCTACAGGTATTTGGTAGAAAAATTCTAGGCGAAAGCAATTGGCAAAAAGTTGAACGCAGATTGGCTGTTTGTCCCGCTAAGGGAAACCCATACACTCAAGATATGCCCCGTCTAAAAAAACAACTCACTAGCATGTTTTCCCTGGGCAGTTCTGGTACTCCCTTAAAATTATTTGTTATATGTGACCTGGATTATTATCCAGATAGAGAAGAATTACTAAGGGAAAGGAATAAACAAGATTCGGATATTGAATTTTATATATGGCAACGAAGTGAAATTGAGAATTATCTTTTAAATACTAAAATTATTTGGAAAGCAGTTTATAGTAAAAATAAGGGAGTAGATCTTTTTTCTGATGCATTAGACGTTGAATTTAATAATCTTCTTAATAATAGTAGAGAAACAGTCGAAGAAAAATACATTAATGGATTTGAGTATTATCGAAACACCAAAAAGACGGGCTGGAACGCTGCTACCATTAATCAAAAAGCAAAAGAACTATTGAAAAAATCTTGGGAAACAAATAAAATCAATTTTACTGATGCCAAAGATTATATTTTACCTGGCATAAAGAGATGGCTTCAATCGAACGGTCTGCCGCAATTTTCAGACATTACATTAGCTAATAGTTTTGATTTCCCTGAAATTGACAAAGAAATAATAAATACTATCAACAATCTTGCATCTTTTGCAGGTATAAAGATTGATTCTTAAGTACATAATGTTAACGACAAAGAACAATTGAAAAATAAGATCGTTAAACTTAGTTCAGAATTTCGTCCTTGAAAACAATGGATCAAAACGAAGTTATAACAATTCTCAAAAAAAATTCCCTCCACAAATCCATTTTGACTTTGTGAAAGTTTATTTGTTTGAACCTAACGCGAGACACACTTCACGGCAAGATAGCGACATTGATGTGACAGTGATTATCAGAAATGTTGAAGGAGAGTTTATAAAAATTATACTCCACTTCTTTGGAAACTTAGAAGACAAGTTGATGAACGCATCAAACCTATTCTTTTCGTAGGAACTTCAGATCGGAGCGGTTTTCTCAATGACATCCTTCAAAATGGCATTAAAGTGCCGATATTAAAAAGGTGACCATCTCTAATCACCTTTTTCGTTTTACAAACTACGCACATCTAACAACTCACAATTACGTACCAGCGGAATAATCATCCATATATTTACTTTGCGCAGATGTCAGTTTATCAATTTTAATTCCCATCGTTGCAAGTTTTACTCCTGCAATTTCCTGGTCTTGCTCGTCGGGAATGTCATAGACTTTGTTTTCGAGTTTTTTGCCTTCCTTGTGTGCATTAGCAAGTCGTAACTGCGACATGAACTGATTGGCAAACGACATGTCCATCACTTCCGATGGATGTCCTTCTGCGGCGGCGAGATTGACGAGCCGTCCTTTTGCAAGAACAAACACACTCTTACCATCCTTCATCACGTACTCTTCATTATTCGCTCGAACATCTTTCACTTCCTTCGATATCGCCTGCAAGTCAACTAAATTAACTTCGCAATCGTAGTGTCCGGTGTTGCAAACAATAGCGCCGTGTTTCATCTTCTTGAAATGCCGTGCAACAATAATATCTTTCACGCCAGTCGCGGTGATGAATACATCACCAACCTTTGCCGCTTCATCCATCGTCAGCACTCTCATTCCGTCGAGCGTTGCTTTGAGTGCAGTCGTTGCTTTTATTTCCGTAACGATAACATTCGCTCCGAGACCTTTCGCCCGCATTGCCACGCCTCGTCCGCAATGTCCGTAGCCCGCAACAACAACATTTTTTCCTGCAAGTAAAATACTTGTTGCCCGGAGAATTCCATCAAGTGTTGATTGTCCCGTTCCATACACATTGTCAAAATCCCATTTCGTCTCTGCATCATTCACGGCGATGACAGGATATTTCAATGCTCCATCCGCCGCCATTGCACGAAGACGATGAACTCCCGTGGTCGTTTCTTCCGTTCCACCAATGACATACTTTTGAGCAAACTCGGGATGTTTGTTATGAATGGTGAAAATCAAATCGGCGCCGTCATCAAGCGTCAGGTTTGGCTTTATCTTCAACGTCTCTTCGATACACCAGTAAAATTCCTTCACCGACATTCCATGCCATGCGAAAATGGAAATTCCATCTGCGGCAAGCGAAGCAGAAACAGCATCATTTGTCGAAAGAGGATTGCAACCGCTCCAACTTACTTGCGCTCCCGCATCAATAAATGCCCTCACAAGTACCGCCGTTTCTTTCGTTACGTGCAAACATCCCGCGATGCGATACCCTTTGAGCGGCTTTGTTCTTTTATATTTTTCGCGCAATGCCATCAACACCGGCATCCGTGATTCCGCCCATGCGATGAGTTTTTTTCCTTCCGCCGCGAGTTTGAGGTTTTTTACTTTGTAGTGTCCTTGTTTGTTGTCCATTGTCATTGGTTAATTGGTGATTGGTTAATTTGTTAATTGGTAAATTAGTTAATGAGTTAATTTTCATCTTTTCGTTTCTTTAAGTATGAGATATAGCCATTGATTCTTTTCAAGAGTTCGTATGCCTCTTTTTTGAGATTATCAATAAATTCTGTATCGAAATATTGTTCATCAATACATACATTCAAGTCGTCAATCAATTCTTCAAGTGAACCACGGGTTTGTCTGAGATATTGAATGTTTTCTTGATAATGAAATCTTCCATGACCTTCTGCTATGTTATTTGTTAACGAGAGAGAAGCGCGTCTCATTTGAGATTGAAGATTATATTTTTCATCTGTCGGTAACTTACCGAGCAGTAGGTATATTTTCTTTCTGAACTCACGGGCAGATTTGTAAACTTCTAAATCCTCAAAACTATATCCTGAAGTCTCCATACGGAAATATTAATTAACCAGTTAACCAGTTAACCAATTAACCAATTAACTATTTAACAGCGCGTTGCAATACTTTCACGAGGTCAAGTTTCTCCCACGTAAACTCCTTCTCGTTCCGACCAAAGTGACCATACGCGGCAGTCTTTCGGTAAATAGGGCGACGGAGATCAAGACGGGAAATAATACCGCGGGGAGTTAAATCCATCGTACCGCCTTCAACTGCATGTTCTTTCACAATTTTTTCTAATTCATGGTCGGGAATTCTTCCTGTGTCATAGGTATCGACATGAATCGAAACAGGTTCCTTTACACCAATTGCATACGCAACCTGAATCAAACACTCGGAAGCTAATCCTGCGGCTACAATATTTTTTGCAATGTGCCGCGATGCATACGCCGCGCTTCTGTCAACTTTCGTCGGGTCTTTGCCAGAGAATGCGCCGCCGCCGTGAGGAGCGCGCCCGCCGTATGTATCAACAATTATTTTTCTTCCTGTCAGTCCGCTATCGCCATGCGGCCCGCCAACTTCAAACATTCCTGTCGGATTGACAAAGTAGCGTGTCTTTTTATCAAGCATGTTTGAAGGAATAACTTTCTTCACGACATTCTCTATGACATCTTCTTTGATTTTCTTTTGAGAAATGTTCGGCGCGTGCTGTGTCGAAACAACTACGGTGTGAACGCGAACAGGTTTCTTGTTCTCATATTCAATCGTCACCTGAGATTTTGCATCCGGTCTGAGATACGGCATCAATCCGTTTTCTTTTTTCCTGATGTCGGCAAGCCGCTTCACTAACTGATGTGAGTACATAATCGGCATCGGCATGTACTCAGGAGTTTCGGTACAGGCATAGCCGAACATCATCCCTTGGTCGCCCGCGCCGCCTTTATCAACTCCCATCGCAATATCAGGAGATTGTGAATGAAGTGCCGAAAGCACTGAACACGAATCAGCATCAAAACCAACTCCGGCTTCCGTGTAACCAATGTCTTTGATGACACTGCGAACAATTTTTTGAACATCAACGTAACCTTTTGTTGTTACTTCACCACCAACGAGTGCGAGTCCTGTGGTGACAAAACACTCGCATGCAACACGTGAAGTGCTATCTTGTTCAAACAGCGCGTCAAGCACTGCATCGGAAATTTGGTCACAAACTTTATCGGGATGTCCTTCCGAGACTGACTCGGAGGTAAACAGGTAAGACATGATGAATCCTTTTGTTAATAAAAATCTATTTCTGAAGAATCGCCTACGTTGATACGCTTGAACGCGCCTTTCACCATTGCGTGATTGCCGATAATGGAATTATCAAGCACTGAACGAAACACTTGAGCATCTTCACTGACGATGGAATTACGAATCACTGAATCGGCAACGATTGTGTTCGCCGCAATCGTGGCGTACGGACCGACAACGGAATGGGAAATTTTTGCTTTGTTGGAAATATAGACAGGCGGCACGACTACAACGCCATCTATATTATACGCGCTTTGTTGTTTATCAAGCAGATGACGATTCGTAGAGAGAAGTGTTTCAGGTTTTCCGCAATCGTACCAACCATCAACCTGAAATGTTTTGATTCGCTCACCCCGCTCCATCATTAATTGCAACGCATCGGTGAGTTGATACTCACCTCTCGTCCGAATATCTTTTGCCAGTAACTCGTCAATACATTGCTCAAGCAGTTTGGGATTTTTTATCCAGTACAAACCTACTATTGCAAAATTACTTGTCGGATGTTCCGGCTTCTCAATAAACTTGGATACGTATCCTTCACGCAACTCGGTAATACCAAATCGCCGCGGGTCTTCAACATACTTTACGCCGATTGATGTATGGTCACTCTTGATTACCGGCTTGAGGTCAACATCAAAAATTGTATCGCCGAGGATGATGAGAAACGGTTCGTCGGTCAACGTCCCTTTTGCAAGATGAATCGCATGAGCCAACCCCTTCCGTTCTTCCTGTTCTATGAAATCAACCTTGATGGAATAATTCGCGTGAACATATTCCTTGATTTTTTCTCCCATGTACCCGACGATAATTGTTGCTTCGGTAAATCCATCAGCAATAATTTTATCGAGGATGTGACCAATGATTGGCTTGCCGGCGACATTGAGA
>JACPVN010000419.1 GCA_016191715.1 Ignavibacteriota bacterium
GCTATTGCCAACAACGTATATATTCTGCATAGGAATTTAAATATAATTTTGAATTCAATATAAACAACACTTAATTATTAGTAACTGCTACATATTAGTAATTTACAAAAGTAAAAACATAGATTTTATCTCTAATTAAGTAAAATTTAATGATTAGCTTTTAATTCAGTTTTTGAATCATTTTTTATCTTTGAACCCCTTTTAATTTTTTAAAAAATGTACTTCTGGTTGATAATTTTAGTTAATTTACCCGTCCTCATAATCTTCAATATTAAATTTTTCTTCTTGTTTGATTTCTTCATTGACACTATTCGAATCGGTAGGAAGAGTTTCCTGAGCAACGTTATCCATTGTTAACGAATCAGAAAGTGAAACGACTTCTTTTGCAGAATCACTGAACGCCCTCAATGAATCAGAGAGAACAATCGTGCTATCGTTCTTTAATGAATCAGCAATAGCGGACTTTGTTTGCTCTCGTCTTTTCTTTTCGATTTCCTTCAATGAATCTTCATGAACGAGATAAAAGTACAAACTATCGTTCCTCTTGATATTCGTTCGGATAGAAAAATATTTTGCCAGATATTCCGAGCGTTTCCTCGCGTTTGGTACAATCTCCGAAGTCTGATTTTCTGCTTTTGCCTTGTCGAAATATTCCCGTGCCTTTTTGAAATCGCCATAGACTTCTTCCATCAATAAACCCTGACGATAGTAACTTCGCGCCGCCGCGTCGCTTCGCTTGTAGGTTGTATCAACATATTGATACATGTCGAAGGCTTTTGTCGAATCACCGAGCATCGCATACGCATTGGCAACCTCATGGTCAACGAGCGCCTGCTCTTCCGGCTTGAGCAGTTCATCATTCATCTCCTGAAACACGATAAGTGCGTTTTCAATCTGGTCGGCATGAGCCATCATAATTCCGGAACGCAACCGGGCGCGGAATGCCAAGGTCAGTTCAGGATTGAATTGTACTACTCGTGCATACGCCTTTGCTGCGGCGTTGTACTCATTCAGCCGGTCATAACACAAGGCAAGTTGAAACTGTGCATAAGCAAGCAGTGCATCATCACCTGAAAGGACAACTGCTTTTTCCAAATGTTTTGCTACGGAGAGATATTCATTTTGTTTGAAGTAGATTTGCGCCGCGAGTAACTGAGACTCGATTGCAATATTCTCTTCACCTACTACAACTGCTTCAGGAAAAAGAGTCTCAATGAGAACCAACGCTTCATCCGGCTTACCGGAAAAAAATAATGCTTTGGCATTCCACAGTTTTGCTTCAGGAAGTAGATCGCTTTCAGGAAAATTCCGGGACAACTCGGCAAACTTTCTGATTGCCATTTCCGTCTCTCCAAGATAGACACCCGACTTCCCGATGAGTAACATTGCATCATCAATGAGATTACTTTCGGGATAATACTGAATCAACTTCGAGCATTTTTCAATGACTTTATCGAACTTCGCGTTACTACCGCCGGTTTTGTTTGATGGAGGAGCGAAGTAATTCGTATCCTGGTCAGAGCGTGGTGTCCGGCTCAGTTCTGATTCTGCATCATTAAACTGTTTCTTAGCATTGTAATATGTGTTAAAATACGAAGTTGCGCTTTGATAGGTAGAGCATCCCGCAAGCGCGGCAAGTGCAAGCAACATGATGCCGAAAAAAAGGACTTTGATTTTGGAGTATTTCAAGTATGTTCCTGTGATTTGTAAGAGGTTTCAGACCTCACATTAAACAGCAAGATGATACAGAAAAATTCCTCGTTTTGCAATAACTTTTTCGGTTACGGGTTTCAGATTTCATTGGGTGGATAGCGTGGTTTATGAAGTGTTGGGATTTGAGTGTAAGGAGCGGGGAAAATACATGTTGCATGAACATAATTATCTATTGCAAATCTTCAAACCTAATTATTTTCAACTCACAAATTACAACTCAAAATTCACCACTCACCACTCACTAATAACCAAAGACGAACGATTGTCTTTGTTTTTCCCCTCTCATTCTGTATCTTGGCTACAATGCCCAAGGTAGTAGTTGGAATCATCATAAAAAGGAGAGGAGAAAACTCCGGACGAGGTTCTGTTGAGAGTGAAGTTTTGCTCGGTCAGCGAACGAATAATGCGCGATACGCTTTGAAATGGGAGTTTCCCGGTGGCAAGTTGGAACAAGATGAATCTCCGAAAGCCGGACTTGTACGCGAATTGAAGGAGGAATTGGGGATTGATGTTCAGTCATCCTCGCATATTTATCAGCAACGGAACACATTTCCTGACGGCGGTGAGTTTGATGTTTCCTATTATTTTATTGAAGATTTTTCGGGCGAAATTCAAAACAAGGCGTTTGAGCAGATGGCGTGGGTTTCAATCGAACGGTTAACGGAGTATGATATTTTCGAAGGCAACCGGGACGTGATTGAGAAGTTGAGGGAGATGTATGCGGAAGTGTAAAACATTTGACCTATCCCCCAGCCCCTTCCCTAAAAGGGAAGGGGAGAAGATTAACATTCTTCAAAAGCAATTGTTGAGTTGGTATCGGAAAAACAAGACAGTGTTTTTATGGAGGAAAACAACCGAACCGTATGAAATTCTAGTATCGGAAATTATGCTTCAACAAACGCAGGTGAGTCGTGTGCAGGAGAAACTTCCCCTCTTCCTCAAATCATTTCCTGATTTTCAATCACTCGCGAAAGCAACAAAAGCAGAAGTCATCCGTGCATGGCGGGGAATGGGATATAACAACAGAGCAGTTCGATTGAATGAGTTGGCAAAGATTGTCGTCGAACAGTATGATTCAAAACTTCCTTCAACAATTGAATTGCTGGAAGAACTTCCCGGCATTGGGAAATATACTTCTCATGCTGTTTTGTGTTTTGGGTTTCGGAAACGTGTTCCTGTTGTTGATGTGAATATCAGACGTGTGTTATCCCGTCTGTTTTGGAAGATGAAGAAGCCGGATGATTTGAAAAGTGATAAAGAAATCTGGTCGTTTGCCGAACAAGTTCTTCCGCGGGTTGCTTATACTTGGAATCAGGCGTTGATGGAACTGGGGGGAAGATATTGTAAAGCGGGAAAGCCAAAATGTAATGAGTGTCCGGTTGAACAATTCTGTTCTTCTCAACATCTTGGCAGGATGAAGAACGACCGACGTATTTCATCAAATAAAGAGAAACTTTGGTACGGTCTGCCTAACCGAATCTGGCGCGGGAAAATCGTAGAAGCGTTACGAAATGTAAATGGACAAGGAAGCATTCCGTTGCAAAAACTTGGCAAGACAATCAAACAAGATTTTACACGGAATGAAACTCTTTGGCTTGAATCTCTTGTAAAGCAACTTGCGAAAGATGGAGTTGCGAAGATTTTCAAAGCGAACAAAACTCTGAACGTGGCATTGGCAGAAGAATGAGAAAAGCATTGCAAACAATATCTCCAAAAGAATTGAAAGAATTTTATTGTAACCTGAAACCGGTAATCCGTAACCGCCTGAAAGAGTTTCAGCAAGTGAAAAAGAACGAATACTTCTACGA
>JACPVN010000420.1 GCA_016191715.1 Ignavibacteriota bacterium
CTTTGCTTGAATTGTATCAAATCAAATCAGCATTGAACGGTTCATTGGCAGATGATATTGTAATCCATGATGCAGTAGATGTTGAAGAAGATTTTCATGCACGGTACAACGCAAAACAACGTGTGTACAAATATTCCACCCGACAAAGCGAAAGCGCACTTGAAAGAAAATATCCGTGGTTAGTGCGATATGAATTAGATATTGAGCGCATGAAACAAGTCGCTCAGGTTATACTCGGAGAGCACGATTTTGAAGGGTTCGCGAAAGTCGGCTCTGATGTGAAACACTTTGTTTGTCATGTTTCAACTTCAGAATGGCATGTGAGTGAAAAGAGATTAACATACACAATATCGGCAGACAGATTTTTACGCGGAATGGTGCGCTCGCTCGTAGGAACAATGGTTGATGTAGGTCGCGGGTTTCTATCATTGGATATTTTCAAAGAGCGGCTTGATAACAGGTTAAAGTATGAACCGCGTTCAGCCGCACCCGCCCATGGTTTGGTGTTGGAACGGGTTTATTATTGAGCCACACGACAGAGAAATTGAAATAGCCCACACCTTCAGGTGTGGGTTGGCAAAAATAAATTAGCCATTAAACCGCTTCAGCGGTTTCAAATAACACGAAAGAATTTTATAACAACTATAGGAATCTATGAAACGTTTTTTACAACTTCGATATTTCATTTTCACAGTTACATTATTGTTCGTCATCGGGTGCGGTGTTGCACTGAATATGTACACCGACTCAGATGAAATCAAGTTAGGACAGCAACTCGACGAACAAATCAAGAGCAACCCGAAAGAGTATCCGATTCTTCAAGGAAGACCGGAAGTGAAGCAATACGTGATGGGCATCGGCAATCAGGTACTTGCTTCCTCGGAAGTGAAAAAGCGCGGAGTGTATGCGTATCAATACGAAATCATTCATGATGATAAAACGATTAACGCGTTCTGTACTCCCGGCGGTTATATTTATGTTTATACCGGCTTGCTAAAATTCCTCGATAATGAATCAGCGCTAGCCGGTGTTCTTGGTCATGAAATCGCACATGCTGAACGGAAACATGCTACGAATCGAATGACGAAAGCGTACGGTATTCAGTTCATCCTTGCAATTGCTCTCGGTGAAAAGCCATCACAACTTGTTGAGATTGGCGCTAATTTATTTTCAGGACTTGCTTTGCTTGCCAACAGCCGCGCCGATGAAACCGAATCGGATGAGTATTCGATGAAGTATTTGTCATCAACGAAATATTATCCGGGTGGAGTAACATATTTCTTTGAAAAAATTCAAAAAGAACAAGGAAGAAGCGGTGGCGCGTTTGAGCGATTGCTTTCAACGCATCCGTTACCACAAGACCGGGTTGACCATGTGAATGAACTGCTTCGCAACATGGGAAATCCTCAGCCGACGGAAAACAATACGTTTTCCAAATCCTACAAGGAATTCAAAAAGAAACTTCCATAACATGACAACGTTCAGTTTGAGTATTATTCTTCATAATAAAAATTGATATGTCCGAACTCATTGGAAATTTCGTTTTCGTTTTATTGCTTGTTCTTGCAAATGCTTTCTTTGTTGCGGCGGAGTTTGCGATTGTAAAAGTTCGTTCATCTCAGATTATCGAACGACTTCGTAAGGGGCATAAGCAAGCCGAATTAGCAAAGCATATTATTGATAATTTAGACGCATATCTTTCTGCAACTCAACTTGGAATAACACTCGCAAGTTTAGGACTTGGTTGGGCAGGCGAACCCTTACTTGCCGATATGATTCAGAAGCCGTTGATGTCCATAGGAATCGTTGATGAAAAAATTCTGCATGGAATTGCCTTTGGAATAAGTTTTTCAATTATTACGTTTCTCCACATCATTCTGGGGGAATTAGCGCCAAAATCGTTAGCAATTCAATATCCTGAATCAACAACTCTCATTATTTCATTTCCGCTACAATTATTTTATAGGATTTTCAAACCGTTCATTTGGCTCTTGAATACTGTTGCAAACCTTCTTTTGCGCGGATTCGGTATTCAACCTTCTTCAACAAGTGAATTGTTACATACATCTGAAGAGTTAGAAATCATTGTTACGGAGGGAGCAAAGAGTGGCGCTCTGACAAAAACAGAGCAGGAGTTGTTATCGAGTATTTTTGAATTCACTACAACGACTGCAAAAGAAATCATGGTGCCGCGAACGGAAATGATTGCGCTCGATATTGATTTGCCACGAGAACAACTGATTCGTAAAGTTATTGAGGAAGGATATTCGAGAATGCCGGTGTTCAAAGATTCGCTCGATAACATTGTCGGCATTATTTACTCGAAAGATTTGATTACGATGATGGAACATCGTGACCTGATTATCCTTCAAGATATTATGCACACGGTTCATGTTGTTCCCGGAACGGTGAAAATCAGTGAACTGATGCGCGACCTGCAACAGCGCAAACTGCACATGGCAATTGTTGTGGATGAGTTCGGCGGCACACAGGGACTCATCACGATGGAAGATATTCTCGAAGAAATCGTTGGCGAGATTCACGACGAGTACGATGAAGTGCTGAAAGAAGTAGAGCACTCGACGGATGGTTCGGCATTAGTTGACGCGAAAATCTCCATCTCGGATTTCAATGATAAATTCTCTGCAGAGATTCCTGAGGATTCCGAATACGAAACTCTGAACGGATTTTTA
>JACPVN010000109.1 GCA_016191715.1 Ignavibacteriota bacterium
AAAAGGATTGCTTTCGATGATTGCGCTCGAAATGGGTGCAAGTTCCCGCATGATTGGAATGTTGAAACCCGGGCAACGAGTGGTGGTGATGGGACCGACCGGCGCGCCGACAGAAGTTCCTGAAAGCTCGACAGTATTGTTGCTTGGCGGAGGATTGGGAAACGCCGTGTTGTTCTCCATCGCAAAAGCGGCGAAGGAAAAGAATAACAAAGTGATTTACTTCGCGGGCTACAAGAAAGCGGAAGATATTTTCAAGCGGGAAGAAATTGAAGCGGCGACTGATGTTGTCATTTACAGTGTTGATAGCGGACAACCGATTCCCGCGCAACGACCGCAGGATAAATCATTTGTCGGCAACATCATTCAGGCGATGATTGCGTACGCATCGGGACAACTTGGTGAGATTCCGATTCCGCTCAACGAGGCATCGCGTGTTATCGCCATCGGCTCCGACCGAATGATGGAAGCAGTAACAAAAGCGCGCCACGAAAGTCTCAAACCATATCTCAACGAGTGTCATGAAGGTATTGCATCCATCAACTCGCCGATGCAGTGCATGATGAAAGCCGTCTGCGCGCAATGTTTGCAACGCCACGTCATTCCCGGCACGAACGAAGAAGTCTTTGTCTTTACCTGCTTCAATCAGGACCAAAAAATGGACGAAGTGGATTTCGCCAACCTCAACTCACGACTCAAAGCAAACAGTCTGATGGAGAAGATTAGTAATAAGTGGTTGGATTATATTATTGAAAAACATTCACTAATGAAAGTTTAGTTGGTTGGTTGACGGTTGGCGGTTATTTGGTTTGATTATGTAATAAAAAATGGTATCTTTTTCAAGGTGATATTATGATTTACATACAATTAACAGAAAAGGTTGATGCTGAAGGTTTTTTGCTGTTAGCAAAGAGTGGCCCACCTGTTTTATGTTTGCCTGAGAACATTTATAGAATTTCTTCAGAACAACAGAATCTATTAGAAGATAAGGGCATTCCCTTCAAAACATTGAACGCCAAGGATGTACGAATGCCAAAAGCATCAGCAGTTGCATGATAAAATATGAATTGTATTTGCCGTTAAAGTATAACAATGGTAAAGAAATCGAATTTGAAAAACTTAAACGGATAAGGGAAGATTTAATTGCCATGTTTGGTGCCCTGACGGTAAGCCCTCTCAATGCACCATATCAAGGAAGGTGGAAATACGGTGGTGTTGAGTTTGTTGATGACATTATTAAACTTGAAGTGATTACGGAATCAGATGAGAAGACAGAGAAGTTTTATAAGGATTACAAAGAACATCTCAAAGAGTTTCTTGAGCAGATTGATATTCTGATTACCGCTCAGGAAATTAGAACAATTTAATTTTCTTTTTTGTGTCTCCGTGTCTCTGTGGTGAAAGGAAAAACCACGGAGACACTAAGACACAGAGTTTTGAATCATTCTCCACACCTCTCTCACATGCCTCTCCTCCGTATTCGTCTGCCCAACACAAAGCCGTAAAGTAAATTTTCCATTCAGCACAGTGTGAGTCAAATACATCTTCCCGCTGTTGTTCAATCGTTCAAGAAGTTGTTTGTTGGGAGCGTCTCCGCTTTTCAAACGGAAGCAGACGAGATTTAACGGCGGTGGAACTGCAAGCTCAAATCGTTCGTCTTCCTGCACCCATGTTGCAAATTGTTGGGCAAGTTCAACATGTCGCCGGATGTGAAACTGTAATCCTTCAACTCCGTAGTGACGAATGACGAACCAGAGTTTCAATGAACGAAATCGCCTGCCGAGTTGAATGTGCCAGTCACGATAATCGAACACCGAGCCTGATTCGGTTGCCTGGTTCTTCAAATATTCCGGTAAGATGCTGAGTGTTTTGATGAGAGTTGCACGGTCGGCGACATAAAAACAATTGCAATCGAAGTTGGTGAACATCCACTTGTGCGGATTGAATGAATAACTATCCGCAAGTTCAATCCCGTTGTGAATGAACCGAAACTCGGGACACAACGTCGCCGTTCCCGACATCGCCGCATCAACATGAAGCCAGAGATTTTCTTCCTTACAAATTCGTCCGATTATTTCTACCGGGTCAATTGCGTTCGATGAAGTTGTTCCCACCGTTGCACAGACGAAGAAGGGAATCAATCCTGCTTCTTTATCTTTTTTGATTTGTCCAGCAAGAAGTTCCGGACGCATCGCAAATCGTTCATCAACATTAATCAAACGGAGATTATTCTTCCCAATGCCTGCAATCTTTACCGCTTTCTCGACTGATGAATGTGCTTGTGAAGAAGTGTATGCGACAAGTTTTCCGTCGCAACCGGATTCATTTGTTCTGAAGTTTGTTGCACGTTCACGCGCCGCAAGCATAGCACACAATGTCGAGCTCGAAGCCGTATCCTGAATTACTCCGCCTCCGGTTGATGACGACTTAAACTTTTCAGGAAGTCCGAGCATATCAACCAACCAATCAAGCACATGCGTTTCTAATTCCGTGCAAGCGGGACTTGTTGCCCACAACATTCCCTGCACGCCAAGTCCCGACGAAAGCAAATCGCCGAGGATTGCCGGAGCCGAAGCATTTGCGGGAAAGTACGCGAAGAAGTTTGGCGATTGCCAGTGTGTGACTCCGGGAAGAATGATTTTGTTTACATCATTCAGAATAGTTTCAAATGATTCCCCGCGTTGCGGTGGAGTTGCGGGAAGTGCACTTCGTATTTCTCCCGGCTGAACTTGCGAAAGAACCGGAAACGATTCAATGTTTTTGTAGTACTCTGTTATCCAGTCAATTACTTCGTAACCGTGACGACGAAAATCTTCGGGCGACATGTGAAACGATTTATTTTCGGGCATAATATTCTTTCTCGATAGGTTTAGAAATCGTTGAAACGATTTCAAACCATATTTTTTTTTTCAAACCCACAACTGAAGTTGTGGGCTATAACATATTGATGTAGTACGATTTATTTTATTGTATTCCGTGCAGTTGAGGAAAAGATAATTTTGCCCGAAGTATTTGCCTTAATCCCATATCCGTTTCCGGGCAGAATAA
>JACPVN010000421.1 GCA_016191715.1 Ignavibacteriota bacterium
CCTGAATGAGAGCGGAGAATTGTTCAAAGCCGAAGCCGTACTTCTCAACATATTCTTTATCGTAGAGTCCTTCATTCACAATGACATGGAGCCACGCAAGAAGAAGCGCAAGGTCGGTTCCGGGTTTGATGGGGAGATAATATTTTGCTTTACTTGCCGCAACCGAGAAACGCGGGTCAACGACGATGATACTTGCGTCGTTCTCAATCGCTTCTGCAAATTCCTGCACCTGTGTGTTGTGCATGTTCTCGCCAAGATGGCTTCCGATGAGAACCAGACATTGTGCGTTTTTGATGTCTGTCCGTTCCGGCGAACTGACATCTTCACCGAACGTCAAACGGAAACCGACATCGCGGGGACCGCGGCATTGTGCGAACGAAGGAGCGGAAATATTCGGCGTCCCGAATGCTTTGAGTGTGTGCTTGAAGAAATTTCCGCCGATGCCATGACTGAACAATGCAACCGATTCCGGTCCGTGGTTCGCTTTTATCTTCTGCATTTTTTCTGCTATGTAGGTGAACGCTTCATCCCACGTTACTTCCACCCATTGTTCTTCGCCGCGATTGTTCTTGCGGATGAGTGGTGAACGCAATCTGTCGGGGTCGTAATGCGCGCCTACTCCGCCGGTTCCTCTCGGACACAATCTGCCGTTACTCAACGGGTCAAGCGGGTTTCCTTCAACCTTCCAGAGTTTTCCATCCTTCACATGAGCGATCGCACCGCACTTCCAGAAGCAAATGTCGCAGAACGTTGGAACGGTTCGGGTTTCTGTTGATTGTTGCTTCGAGACGAGTTGAGTTCCCTTCAGAAGCGCGCCCCCCGCAAGCGCGGTGCCAATGGTGGCGCCGCCGATCTTTAAAAATTTTCTTCGTGAGAGACTATTCATTCGATGACAATTCAGAAATACATATAACTGTATTTTTAATTGTCAGATTGTGTGCCAAAAGAAAGTTGGATTGATTGACAGATTTAAACTTTGCTTGTTATAAGAGGAGTTTCAGAAATGAAGAAATGATTGGCAAAGTTGAGATTGTCTTATGCAGGATTGGCGAATGACGATTGAGTCATTTGGTCAATAATGTTTAAGCGATATTTATTCTAATCTACAATCAATTGTTAACGACGAGATTTATTTAACTGTTTCCAGTACCAACTTGAGGATAATTGTACTTTGAATTCTTCTAAAATTTGTTTTTGCCAGGTATGCTACTTGGCCAAGAGTCATCAAAAAAATACCATGCTAACGTTTCGTTTCCGCTGTATATTAAATCGAGCATCTTAGCCCAAAGAATAGAAGGATAATAAATATCTCCAAAATAATCACTTGTTCCCCACGATGAATTACTCCTAATGACTTCGGAAAGTGAATCAAGTTCGTTTTTATTTGGAGGATTTTCCTTCATCAAATCAGAAGCTAATCGAAATTTTCCATCGTTAAATCTCAGTATAATTGAAGGAGCGGGAGATTCTGCAAAACTTGTTTTCCAATAAGCAAAAGTCCAATCTGCACCAAGAAACTCAGGAATCGAATCTCCGTTGACATCTTTGAAATCAGCCAAATCTCCGTGTTCAGCATATATCGTGTCGAGTATTTTGAACTCATCCCCTATCTAAAAAATAAAGTATGTGAGTCAACAATGTGCACCTCCGCTATAGTCTGAAATCATAAGATCGGGTATTGCATCTCCAGTGACATCGGTACCAACGACACCCCAACTTTTGCCCCCTTTTTCCTCTTCATACAAACTTCCAATATTTAGTTTCCATCCACTCTGAAAATGAAGAAGATTCCCACTTTTAAGTATCTCAATCCATTCTGAATCGGGAGTAGAATGTATTTTAATAGTGTAGTCACGAAATGATTTCTCATTCTTTACTGAATCAGATGAAAAATTATTTGTTTGTGGAGAGGTTTTAGAAGAATTATCAATCCTCGACTTTTCCTCTGCTTCTATTTGAGTAAGGGGTTGAACTCTCGGTGTCGTATTCTCATTTCTTTGTTTTTTATCTCCCCTACATCCCGAAAATACAATCCAGAAACAACAAATTGAAATTAAGATAAATCCCATAATACATCACTTAATCAATAAACATTATTTGTTAATATTTTTTCTCTCAACGGAAGTGAATAACATTCATGAGTTTAATTTGCTTGTGAGTTCAACTTGATAATAGAAAAATGAACCAATAACTCAATCGTCAATGCTACAATTTTTCTAGTGCCTGCCCAATATCCCAAATCAAATCATCTGCATTTTCTACACCCACAGAAAGCCGAACGAGTTTCTCAGTGATAGAAAGTAATTTCTTTTCTTCGGGCGCGACATCAATGTGAGTCATTGTTGCGGGATGTTCGGCAAGTGATTCGGTACTTCCGAGACTGACGGCAAGTTTAATCAATTTCAAATTGTTCAGGAAGGTAAACGCTTCATTTTCTCCGCCTTTCACATCAAACGAAATCATCGCGCCCGGGGAGAGACATTGCTTTTTGTAGATTGCATACTGCGGGTCGTTTTCTTTCAACAATCCTAAGTAGTAAACTTTTTCCACTTTGGGATGACGAACAAGAAACTCTGCAACTTTCTGTGCGTTGTTCATTTGTTGTTCCATTCGCACCTTCAAAGTTTCAAGACTGCGAAGCAACAGCCAGCCCGTCCACGGACCTGCCATGTTTCCAAGAAATGTTCGGAGAACACGAACCCGAAGGATAAGTGCGGCAGAACCGAGAGCCGCGCCTGCTATTACATCGCTGTGTCCGCCAATGTATTTTGTGGCTGAGTAGAGTACAATATCAACTCCGTGAATCAACGGGTGTTGGTACAACGGACCTAAGTAGGTGTTATCAACCGCGATATAACATTTCTTTTCCGTTGTGGAAAATTCGTCGGCAATTTCTCTGCACAGTTCAAAATCTATGAGTGCGTTTGTAGGATTAGCCGGAGTTTCAACATAGATGAAAGCAAGTTTGTCTGGCTTGCCTGTCGCCTGTATTCTGTTGATGATTGTTTCTTTTGATTCTCCCGCGTAAAACTCCACCGATTCGATTCCGTATTTCACCAATACTTTTTTGATGAAGTGGTCGGTTCCGCCGTATAACGGACAACTGTACAGAAGTAAATCGCCCGGATAGAGGAACTCCAGCAAGACAGTGGTAATAGCCGCCATACCGCTTTCAAATACGGCGCAATCTTCCGCGCCATCCCAGAGCGAGAGACGGTTTTCCAATATTTCAAGGTCGGGATTATTGATGCGGCTGTAAATCAATCCGAGTTCTTCGGTAGCTCCTTTCTCGCGCAAGCCGTACGCGACTTCAAAAAACGCTTTGCCTTCTTCCGCCGATTTGAAGACAAATGTTGATGTTTGAAAAATAGGACATTTAATTGCACCTTCCGATAACGACGGCTTGTAACCATACGACATCATCAGACTTTCGGGTTTCAAGTTTTTCTTTTCCATAATTTTATTTTGTTATAAATGTATGTTCCGATTCAATAAGTTCTGAAAATATTTTACTATTCAACTTTCTCCTTGTCTGCGCTTCCGGCGACGACAAGGACAATCTCTCCCTTAATTCTATGTTTTGAAAAATGAGTTATCACTTCATCAACACTTCCCCGAACAACCTCTTCAAAGATTTTTGTCAATTCTCGGCAGACGGAAATTTTTCTGTTCCCGATAATCGTTTTGATATCCTGCAACGTTTTTAACAGACGATAAGGAGATTCGTAAAAGACAATCGTCTCTTGTTCTTGTTTGAGTTTTTCAAGCAACGTTTTTCTTCCTTTTTTCACCGGAAGAAATCCCTCGAAAATAAATTGTTTCATCGGAAGCCCGCTGACAATGAGTGCGGGCAAAATAGCCGATGCACCGGGAATTGCTTCAACAAGTATATCTTCTTCAATTGCCGATTTGATGAGGCGATATGCCGGGTCGGAAATTCCCGGTGTCCCTGCATCCGAAACAACAGCGATGGAGATACCCTCCTTCAGTTTTTTCATGAGTTCGGGAACGCGTCGTTCTTCGTTATAACTGTAATAACTGATGAGTTGTTTGTGAATGTTGTAATGGTCGAGAAGAAATTTTGTTTTGCGTGTGTCTTCCGCAGCAATCATATCAACTTGAGAAAGAATTTTTATAGCGCGAAGAGAAATATCTTCAAGGTTTCCAATTGGTGTGCTGACAATGTAGAGAACTCCGCTCTCTCTGTTTGTCTCGCTGTGTTGTTGTATGTCCGTGTCCATTCTATTTGAAAGCAAATCCTAAACCGGAAGAACACAATCAGACGGTGTCATACGTTGAAAAACAATAGTTCGAATTAGATTCCCCAATCTCTTGCATACCGGAAATCAACATTAACAGTGCGATGGGAAATTTTTGCTACAACAGGCGGTCGCCGCTTGAATTGATTTCGTTGAATCATTCGTTGTACTTTTTCAACAAAATATTTTTCAAAGCCGAGTTCAATCAATTCTTCTTCAGTGCGTCGTTCATCAACTAAGTGATACAGGAGTTCATCAACCTTTTTGTATGCAAATCCCAACTCGTCCTCGTCGGTTTGTCCTTCCCACAAATCCGCCGATGGTTTTTTTTCAATAATTTGTTGGGGAACTCCGATTGCTTTTGCAAGTTGCCAGATTTGAGTTTTGTACAAATCACCAATCGGAGTAAGTGCGCAGGCA
>JACPVN010000392.1 GCA_016191715.1 Ignavibacteriota bacterium
AATCAAAATCATCCAATCAAACACAAAATGGAACGACGCTCAGCACAGAAGTCTCGTTTGATTACGACTCGGCTATTCCGACGAAACTTACGTTTGATGTGAAATCAAGTAAAAAGAAAGTTTGGCTGGGAGTTTCGCTTTATCCCGCGACAGTAAAAGAGGCATTGAAAGATGGAGACCATCAGCAACTCGAATTGAACGGTGAAACTTCTGACAAAGTTATCAAAGTGGGGAAGAAATATTCCGGCGGTTCGTTCGAAGCGGCGCTCTGGGGAAAGAAGGTTTATAAAAATGAATGTACAATCGAAGATTGTTACTGGTGTACAAAAAACGGATTTCATCTTGATGAACTTCTTCTGTACAAATCAGGCACCTTTGTTTATTCACATCAATAATTTATCACATGGCAAGTTCAATTCAAACACAAAGAAATTTAAATGAAGAGATAACTCTTACGCCTAATGGTTTTCTCTTCGACCACGTTACAGGATTAACATACACAGTTAACTCCTCAGGCGGACTTATTCTCAAACACTTAATGGAGGGAGAATCCGCCGCAACAACAATTAAAGCGCTGACGCAAACATTCGATGTTGGTGAATCAATCGCACAAAAAGATTTGGAGGAGTTCCTTGAGCAGGTACGGTCGTTTGGTGTCCTATAACCTTGCAGTTATAGTTCTGCTTCTCACGCCCGCAGTCATGAAAGCACAAAATGAATTTGTTCCGCGTTGGTTCTCATTGCCGTGGGATTCCGGCGGCTACGACCCGTCGAGTGTTGTCTGGTCTATGGTTCAGTCGGAACTGGATCTGGACCGGGATGGGAAAAAGGAATTTCTCATCAGCACACAATGGAGTAGTGATTATTTCAACATGTTGTATCTTTATGAAGCAGTTGGAAATGATAGTTTTGAAATAATCTGGTCATATTCGTTCTACCCATATTCGAATGATTTTAGCGCAGTCACTATTTCGGACTTGAATAATAATGGTCGTCAGGAAATTTTGTGTCTTGTTGACCCATTGGATACAACATATCATGGATTCTATGTTTTTGAATGGGAAGGATATGACAACGGTTTTCCGTTTGTCCCGACAACAACATGGGATTTCGGATTAGGTCACTGGTTTCACGAGGGAACTGCAATTCTTGCTGATGATTTGGATGACGACGGAAGGCAAGAAGTCGCAGTTTCATTTGTCGAAAGTTGGGATACGTACAAAAGCAAAATCATGATATTTTCTTTGCAGAATGATTCTCTTCTGAATCCTTCATGGCAAATTGAGTTTGTTGATTCCACTACGTTTCCAGTTGTTGGTTACTCGCTCGCCGCGACAGATTTGGATAAAGACAATCGGAAAGAACTTATTGTCTCCGGCTGGGATACGCTTCGTATTGCAATCTACGAACACACCGGAAGCGCGAATAGTTATGCGCTTTCAGCCAACATCACAAATCTTTCGTACTATGTTGATTTAGTGAATGAGGCATTTGTAGAAGCAAATTTCGATAACAACGGAACAAATGAGTTATATATGTTGACAGCGAACGGGGCATTGTTTGTTGCAACAAATTCAGGTGATGTGAGCCAAATGACTGCGGCAGATTTTGTTTGGCTTGCTCAGTATGATGAGTACAATGGTATGGTCGGAATGACGAAAGCCGATTTAGATACAAACGGAGTTCCCGAATTGTATCTTGCGGGAAGTTACAACGAAGCCGTCTATCGTTGTGAATATCTTGGCGGCGAAGTCAATGATATTTACAATTATTCGTACTCAACCATGTTTATAGATGATACGACTGACGACCACACTTCAGGAGATGACCAAGGGTATTTTCGTCCGACAAAAATTGCCGCTGGAGATTTCGATAGTGATGGAATTGCCGACATGATAGTTTCTTCAGCAAGTTATGCTCTGGATAAACCAATGCTACTCTTCATTGAAAAAAGCCAAAACGTTTCTCTTCCGATAAATGCGGGATGGAATATAATCTCGGTCCCGTCGTTTGTCATTGATAACAAAACAAACGCATTGTTTCCCAAAGCGACTTCATCAGCGTTTGCGTTTTCTGAAACGGGTTATTATCAGAATGATTCGTTGCTTCATGGAGTCGGGTATTGGTTGAAATTTGCCGCACCGGAAACCGTAACGATATCGGGTTACGAAATGCTCACCGACACGATAGATGTTTTCTCCGGCTGGAATATGATTGGCTCTGTTTCCGATTCGGTTACTGTTTCATCAATTACTACAATCCCTGAAAATCTGATTTCATCAAATGTGTTTGGTTACAATTCGGGTTACATAAATGCAGAAACGATTGAACCGGGAAAAGGATATTGGGTGAAGACAAACGAACGCGGGAAAATTA
>JACPVN010000393.1 GCA_016191715.1 Ignavibacteriota bacterium
ATTTCTTTTTTCTGAATCAGAAACACAAATCACCAATCTCCAATCACCAATCACTACAAACCTCTAACCCGAAACATCACCCGCCAGAGGCGGGCAAGCAAACCGATAGATGGCTCGAACGCGCCAAGTTAGTTTCTGAACGTTTCCATCAAGTTTACACTCCATGCTGGGAAGGCGCGTACGGTGCAATCGGCGATGCGTACTTATTCAAGGCAACCGACGATTCGTCGCTTCTTCGATTTCATTTGTATGAACATGACATGCGGAAGATGTGCGTCGGTACTTGGGTTGATGACCGCGCATGGGTCGCTCTTGCAGAATTGATTTGGTGGAACTTCACCGGCAAACAATATGGCGGGCTTGTCGCAGATGCGAAGCAGAGATACCTCGAAGCAAAAGCAGAAGGGCGACTCTCGAATCATGAAGGATTCTGGAGTTGGTACAACTGGGCGCCGCAACATCGCGTCAACGAACGCATCTTCACCAACAGCAACATGAATCAGATGGCGACGGTTGCGTGCTACTTGTTTGAAGCAACAGGCGACAGACAATTTCTCGATGATGCACTGCTCGTCTGGAACGGCGATAAAAAATTTCCCGGCATCGAGAAAACACTGTACAAGGGAAACGGCAAATGGGAAGGCGCACAGGGACTTGCCGCGTTCGGAAAACAAATTCCGTGGAACGGCGCTGAGTTCTGTTCTATTGCCGGTGCGCTCTATCGCGTGACGAATGATGATAAGTACAAACGCATCATTATCGAGACAGCACTGCGCATTATGAATCCTGCAACGGGATGGGTTGACGGAGGCGATTTCTATCAAATCCACATGGACGGAAACGGAGCGTTTGTTAATTTCCTGCTCGATGGTTATTCACTCGCCCCCGATAGTTTGAGCGACCTCCTTCCAAAAATAGAAACGATGCTCGACCATGTCTGGACAAACAATCACGGCAACGCATCGCTCACGCTTCATCGCGAAGCAGACCATGCAATCCGCAACGGCTGGAATCCGCACGGCGGTGAAGACGGCTACAATGTTGATGAAGTCGGGACAGTTCACGCACAAGGAGAGGCGGCGCGGGCGTTCGGGGTGTTCGCCTATTACAGGACGAAGGACAAAGGTGGAAGATAACAGGTGATTTCGGATTACGGATTTGGGATTGCAGATTGCTATTCGCAATTTCAGTATTGAGAGTTGAGGATGTAAGATTACTACACGACAGCTAACAATTCACTATTCACTTCGCACAAATCACCAATGACGAAGCCGGTTTGGTATTGAGGGAAGATATGTGTATGTTGGTACGTCAAATAACAGTACACCGTTATGTCCAACTGACGTTTTGTTAAATTTTCAGCATTTAAACGCTTTTTGAACCCTGCTCAAGTTACCTCTAACACCTTTCATGGTACAAGTCGGTCACCAGCACTTTCAATCGTCAATGATTGATATTTACTACTAACACAGTACTGCGGCGTACACTTTTACAACACAATTAAGAAAGGTCGTTCCATGGAAACAGGAACAGTCAAATGGTTCAACACAGTCAAAGGCTTCGGCTTTATCGCACGCCCCAACGGCGAAGATGTCTTTGTTCATTACAAAGCGCTCTCCGGCGGAGTCAAAACTCTCAACGAGGGTGATAAGGTAGAGTTCGATGTCGAGAAGGGTCCGAAAGGATTTCAGGCTGCGAACGTTTCAGTTCTCTAAACGAGATTCTGTACTATAACCAAAACCCCGCACACGTGCGGGGTTTTTTTGTTTATGAGCAGAATCTAAAAAGTTTTTCTGAACATGTAGGAGTTGATTACAATCTGTTTTCGATATGATTTTGTCAGGTACTACATTTTTTTATAGCAGACCCATTTATTGATTTTAGAAAATAGTCAATTGTGAACGGTCAATTGATAATTGTGAATGTGAGAGTACGAGCATCCGGCATCAAGGATCGTGCATCAAGCATCGAGTTTACTCCACCCACCTTAGCATCTCCATTGCCAACGCGTTAAACGCATCGAGTTCCAACGCCTTCTTATAATTTTCTTTTGCAGACGCCTTGTTCCCGTCTTTTTGATACGAGTATCCCAAGCGAAAGTATTGCTGTGTGTCGTTCGGGTATGCTTCAACACTTAATTTTCCGATTTCGATAGCGTCTTTTGCCTTTCCTGTTTCTGCCAAGCGCGTGGTAAGAATTCCGAGTTGATTCGGGCCGGAGTCGTATGTCGTATCCGCTTTCAGAGTTTTGTACTGTTCGATTGCTTCTGCAAGCCCATTCGAGTTCATCGTTTCAAGCATTGCCTGAGCAATGGATTTCTTTCTTCCGAATGACATTCTTGCGCTATCAGGATTTTGTCGGACAGCCAGGACGCTGAGATTGATATTCACGTCATCATCCACCGTCATGCTTGAACCGCTCACACCGTATTCCGAGCGTTTCAGTTTCGATTTCGATTCGAATCCGACACGAACATTCCCACGCGGGTCAACCATTGTGCCGAGATAGGTAAACGGCAATGCGATTTCTTTCGTTACGCCGCGCATCGTATATGAACCAATAGCAACATAACCGTCTCCTTGTTTCTCAACTCTCTTGCTTTGAAAAGTTATTGCCTGATGTTTTGCAACATCGAAGAAATCTTCGCCACGCAAATCCTCATCGCGTCCTTCATTCGCCGTGTTGATGCTTTCTGTTTTAATGATTGCGGTGAATGATGTTTTCGTGATGTCACTTGTATCAACCATGAATGCGCCGCGAACAACATCGAAGCGTCCTTCAAAATTGACAAACTTCAAATACTTGAGTGAAAACGTTACGCTTGAGTGGGAATCGTCCATCCGGAAGAGAACCGGTTCTCCCCCGAACGCAGAAAGAGAAAATGACAAAATGAAAAGTGTGAATAATACAAAAGAACGCATGTGCATTTCCTAAATGATAAAAAAAATAGAACTGAAATTTGATGGTGCAAAATGTAGGAAATCCTTTCGTAATATTCAATTTTACCGAAAGACCTCATTTTTGTATATTGTTCACGCATTTTATCTTAGACTTTGAAACCAACCTTATTTTGAAAGAACAGTATGACCATCAATCAAATCGAACAACTCCTTGGTGCAGATGCCAAGAATCTTCTCGAACACAAATCAACAGGAATTCCGAAAGAGATGCTTCATCTCCCCGGACCGAATTATGTTGACAACATTTACGCGCTCTCCGACCGACCGACTCCGGTGTTGAAAAGTCTCGCATGGATGATACATCACGGACGACTTGCACACACCGGTTATGTTTCGATTCTTCCCGTTGACCAAGGAATTGAACACTCGGCAGGCGCATCGTTTGCGCCGAACCCGATTTACTTTGACCCGGAAAATATTGTGAAGCTGGCAATTGAAGGGGGATGCAACGCCGTTGCGTCAACACTCGGCGTGCTTGGCGCGGTTGCGAGAAAGTACTCACACAAGATTCCGTTCGTTCTTAAATTCAACCACAATGAATTTCTCACCTACCCGAACTCGTATGACCAAATTCTTTTCGGACGAATTAAGCAAGCGTATGATATGGGTGCGGTTGCAGTCGGAGCGACGATCTACTTCGGCTCTGCAGAATCGAAACGGCAAATTCAGGAAGTCAGTTTGATGTTCCAACAAGCGCACGAACTCGGCATGGCGACAATCCTCTGGTGCTACATTCGAAACAATGCGTTCAAAACTTCAGAGAAAGATTTTCATGTCTCTGCCGATTTAACCGGACAAGCAAATCATCTCGGCGTCACCATCGAGGCAGACATCATCAAACAAAAACTTCCCGAGAACAACGGCGGATATGAAGCATTAAAATTTGGGAAATTTCACAAGAAAATGTACACAGAATTATCAAGCGAAAATCCAATTGATTTATGCCGTTATCAGGTTGCCAATTGTTACATGGGTCGGGCTGGATTGATTAACTCCGGCGGCGAATCGAAAGGTGCATCAGATATGGCAGAAGCAGTTCGTACGGCAGTCATCAACAAACGCGCAGGCGGAATGGGATTGATTTCCGGTCGCAAAGCATTCCAAAAACCGATGGTTGAAGGAATAAAAATCCTCAACGCGATTCAGGATGTGTATCTGTGTAAAGAAGTAACGGTAGCATAATAAATACATATATTATTGACTTATATGACTCACGCGGAAATAGAACAAATTATTTCTCAGGAAACAAAAGATTTACCATCCTCGACTCTTGTTGAGGTCTTGGATTTCGTTCGTTTTCTTAAACAAAAATTATCACCGGGCATCACAAAATCAAATGGAGATAATCTTTCTCATGAATTGTCGCTACTGAATGAACAGGAGTTACAGCATGTAGAAAAGGAATTTTCTAACTATCAAGAACTCTTTCCGCGTGAGTCATAAATTTGTTGCTGATACTGTTGCTATTGTTCTCAGGTTAGAACGGCGAAAACTCCCTGCAAAGGTCAAACAAATTTTCGATGAAACAGAACAAGAAAATTCCGACATCATCATTCCTGCAATGGTACTTGCAGAAATTGGGTATCTTTCTGAACGGAGAAAGATTGAAATAAGTCTCACTGATGTTTTACAGTACTCTGAAAACCATAAAACTGTTTCGATTTTTCCGGTTGACAAACCTACGATAGAACAAACATTCCTCATCTCAGATATTCCCGAATTACATGATAGAATAATTGCAGGGGCAGCAAAAGCATTAAACCTTCCCATTCTAACAAACGATTCAATTATTACTCAATCAAAATTTGTTACAACGATTTGGAAATGAACTAAGTTGGAATGAATAAAATCATCACCCTCAAAAAAAACGAACACTACCGGATCACCGCAGGACATCTCTGGGCGTTCAGCAACGAGATTGAAAAAATCGAAGGCGAACCGCTCATCGGCGAAGTGGTTGAAGTTAAAAATTTCTCCAACGAATTTCTTGGCGTCGGATTTTACAATCCTCATTCGCTCATTGCTGTTCGATTGCTTTCTCGTAAACAAGAAGAAATCAATTCTGAATTTTTCAGGAAACGCATTGAATCGGCGTATCAACTCAGAAAGAAAATCTATCCTGATGAAACAAGTTATCGTGTTGTTCATGGCGAAGCGGATTTTCTTCCCGGCTTAATTGTTGATAAGTACAACGATTTTCTTTCCGTTCAAACATTTTCTGCCGGAATGGACCAACGGCTTCCGATGATTTGCGATGTGCTTGAATCACTTCTCCAACCAAAAGGAATTGTCGAGCGGAATGAAGCAGTTATCCGAACATACGAAGGACTTGAACAACGAGCGGGTATTATTCGAGGCAGAGCTGAACAAACAATTATCTCGGAATATGGAATTAAATTTTCCGTTGATTTGCTTCATGGACAAAAAACCGCATTCTTCCTCGACCAACGCGAAAACCGGAAAGCATTTCAACGGTATGTACGCGGAAGTTCTGTGTTAGATTGTTTTTGCAATGCTGGCGGCTTCGCACTTCACGCCGCAAGTGCGGGTGCGAAAGAAGTTGTCGGTGTTGATGTTTCATCGGACGTCATCGAACATGCAAAAGCAAACGCGATGTTGAACCATCTCGAATCAACGACGCAATTCATCGTTGCTGATACGTTTGATTATCTCAACGCGATGATAGAACAGAAAAAAATGTTCGATGTCATCAACCTTGACCCGCCTTCGTTTGCAAAAAGTAAAAAGACTGTCAACAAAGCAATCAAAGGATACCGGCAACTTCATTCACTCGCGTTCGACTTGCTCTCTCCCGGCGGAATCCTTGCAACCGCTTCGTGCTCGCACCATGTCTATGAAGATAAGTTTTTAGACATCATTACATCAACAGCAAAAAAAGCAGGCAGGCAAGTAAGCATGTTGGAGTGGCATGGCGCTTCGCCTGACCATCCCGTTCTCCCTTCTCTTCCCGAAACGAAATATCTGAAGTTTGGAATTTTTCGGGTTGAGTAATTAATGTCGGTGTCATACCTGCGTCCGCGGGAATGACAAATCGCCGGGTTACAAAAAAAACATATTTTTCATTACAAAATAATTCCCCCATGATGACGCAAATCTCATATCTCAAAACTCACCTCATTCTCTTTCTTCTTCTCGCATCGGTCGCACTCTTTGCCCAATCCTCCGACGAAACCAAACTCCGTGAAATTGAATCTTACATCAAACAAGCGCAGAAAGATTGGAACGTCCCCGGCTGTGCTGTCGCGATTGTGAAGAACGATTCTGTCTGGCTGGAAAAAGGATATGGCGTGCGGGAGATGGGAAAAGAAATTCCTGTGGATGAACACACGTTGTTTGCCATCGCTTCTCTCAGCAAAGCATTCACTTCCGCTTCGCTGGCGATGCTTGTTGATGAAGGAAAAATAAAATGGGATGATGCTGTCATCAAGCATCTTCCTGATTTTCAACTGTACGACTCATGGGTAACCCGTGAAATGCAAGTGCGTGATTTGCTCAGTCACAGGAGCGGACTTGCAACATTCGGCGGCGACCTTGTTTGGTACTGGACAAAGTATGATACGAAGGAAGTGCTGCGCCGCGTTCGTTATCTCAAGCCGACTTCAAGTTTCAGAACGACGTATGAATACCAAAACATTATGTTTCTCGCCGCGGGGCAAATCATTCCGGCTGTTACAGGAAAAAGTTGGGACGACTTTATCAAAGAACGAATATTCCAACCACTCGGCATGACGCGAACCAACACTTCTCTCACCGCATTGAAAGCGACAGAGAACATCGCAACGCCGCACAATGAATATCAGAACAAACTGAGAATCATCAAGCACTTTCCGAACGAAGAACTTGGTTCGGCAGGCGCAATTAATTCATCCGCGCATGACATGGCTCAGTGGATGCGACTGCAACTTGGACAAGGAACATTCAATGGCAAAGAACTTTTCAGCAGGCAAACTTCACGAACAATGTGGACAGTGCATACGCCTGTCGGTGTGAGCGAGCAATCCGAAAAGTCGTTTCCTTCGATTCACTTTCAGGGCTATGGACTTGGTTGGGGAATAAGCGATTACGAGGGAAGAAAACTTCTTAGTCACAGCGGCGCAATTGACGGAATGATTTCACGGATTATTCTCTGTCCCGAAGAAAGTCTGGGCGTTGTCGTTCTGACCAACAGCGAGACATCACTTTCCTCTATCATCGCACGAAAAGTTGTTGATGTGTTTCTCGGTGTTTCAAAAATTGATTGGAACGCGCGGAATCTCGAAGAAAAACGCGTTGGTGATTCACTCAAGATCGAAGGAGAGAAAAAATTAGATTCTTCTCGCGTGAAGGGAACAAAACCATCGCTTGCCCGGAGAAATATGCCGGGACATATTCGGGTGAGTTGTATGGCGATGTAACTGTTTCGGTTGAGAATAAGAAGCTCGTTGTTACATTCAACCCGACGGAAAATCTCGTTGCCGACCTTGAGCATTGGAACTTCGACACATTCCGCGCGACTGTGAGACCGATGAATTATCCTTTCGGCAAAGGGTTCGCTCAGTTTCTTCTCGATGCAAAAGGAATCGTCACCGAATTGAAGATTGATATTCCCAACTTTGATTTCGATTTCAAGGAATTGGAATTGAAACGAGTTGAGAAAAAATAATCTCCGTGTCTCGGTGTCTCTGTGGTTACTTTTCATACCACGGAGACGCGGAGAGCATGAGTTTTATCTGCAACAATGTTGTCATCTCAAATAAAGAGAGAAAATGGAAAAAAAACGAAACTCATTATTGAGTTGACCTTCTATTGTTTTCTTGTTTACATCTTCATCCTCTCTATCATCTCCTTTCAGGATGTCGCACACTTTTTCAGACTGCCAACCATCATCTTTGTCATTCGTTCCATCTTCCTGTTCATCCATGAGGGCGGACATTTTCTTTTCAGTTTTTTCGGAAGGACATTGCATTTACTCGGCGGTTCGTTCTGGCAAATAGTGTTTCCGTTGTTGTCCTTTCTTCTTGCCGTAAAAGAAAAAAGCAAGATTGCGCCGGTTCCATTATTTCTTACCGGCTTTAATCTGATGGATGTCAGCGTCTATATGCGTGATGCGCCGTTCCGTCATCTTCCTCTTATCACGCGCGATAGTTCAACCCACGATTGGTGGAATCTGTTTCGTTCATGGAACATGCTCGACTCGGCAGAAACATTTGCCGACATCACTTTCGTGCTGGGAATCGTTCTTTGCATCGGCGCGATTGGTGCGGGTTTTTTCATTGCAGTTGAATCGTATCGGCATCCTCCAACGCCAGTTCCTTTTGAGATAGAAGAATAATTTATTTACAATTCCCTTTGGAAATTTTCAACAAAAGGAGGTTTGTCATACCTGCGAAAGCAGGTATCCAATCATTCGTGTAGCAACTACTAAACATATTGGATTCCCACTGGCGTGGGAATGACAATGTGTGTGTTATTGTTAGTTGATTTTGCAACAAAACCAAAGTATATTAAGTCGGTAATCAACTATGAATGAGTTTCTTTTATGCAAACAAAATCTATCCTTCTCCTTTTTTGTTTATTGATGGTTGTCCATCTATCATCCTTCACACAAAATAAAAATGACAGCAACATCGTTTCCCCGCTTCGCACGGGGGAAGAGAGCGAGCAACCGACACTCCCGTTTAACAACTCATGGGGAACCGACATCCTCGTCTCGACAAACGGTTTCGGTCTGGGATTTTTCTACCGGCACGAATACACTCCCGAACTTGCCGGCTTTGTTGACTTCTCGATTTCGGAATCGAAAGATGAACGGGAAGTTGAGCGATACGATTACTGGACAGGTCAATCGTACGTGTTGGGAAAAGAAAATCGTTTTCTCGTGATGCCGTTGTTTGTCGGTGTGCAGAAGCGATTGTTCAGCGAGGACATTATGGATAACTTCAGACCGTACGTAAACGCCGCCGCCGGACCGACAATTGTTTATGTGTTTCCGTACCGCGAAGAATATTTTACTGCACTCGGAAAAGGACAACCCCGCTACACCGTCGGCGGGTATCTCGGTTTCGGCGCGTTCTTCGGCTCGGAACGCTCTACGCTGTTCGGTATGAACGTCCGGTACTACTTCGTCCCATTCTCCGGCGGAATTGAAAGCATGAAGAAAGGAACTGCCGTAGAATATAAAAACGAGTTCGGCGGTTTGTTTATTTCGTTGAGTGTGGGGAGCGCGTGGTAAATAAAAAACACTTCTACATTTGTTGAATAATTTAGAATGTGACTTACCGTTAAATCAATGTTATTCGTTTTTTAATATTCACAATAGAATTTGCATCCATACTAACCATTCGAATAATTCAGTATGAACATTTTCAATGATAAAAAACTATCTCTGGTACTTGAAAATCATCTAAGAAAACTTCGAAGTGAAGTTGAATCTCAAAATGACAATTACTTGCTCAACGTGAATGAGACCGAATTTATCAATTACCTTGTGAAAGAATATACTGTTAATAATGTTGAGATTGACCCGAGTGGAGTCTATGTTTCCCACTTAGAGAAATATATCTCAGCCGAATACTTTCCAAGAGATTTCAATGTCTATGCTGGCAGATCCTATAAGAAGAATGTCGTTAAGTATCATATACCCTTTCAAGGGGATACTGAACTACTTAAGTGTGTTCCAAGTAGTCGTATCCTATGGACAACAGATATTACAATTGAGGAAGATTGTATTTGTTTTGAGATAATAAGTTTTAGGGATGATGCAGAAGAAATCAAGAAAGAAGCCGACCATAGGATTGGTAATATATTGAGACAAGCCTCATGTGTAAAAACTGAAGTAGAGTCTTTTAACAGTAATCTACGAAGTCAAGCCGAGCAAGTTTTTCGTGCTCGAAAAGAGCGAATCTTGAAGACGAGCAACTTTTTAGCTTCACTGGGTGTACCTCTAAAGAAAAAAGAAAACTACTTACCAACATTTGCAATCCCCTCTCCTCAAATCAACCGGTCAGTCAATATTAATAAACCAAAGGTCAACGAAACTGGATTTAAGCCCGAACCTGCTCTCGACAACTCAACGTACAATGATATCTTACAAGTCGTGCATGATGTGGGAAAGCAATTCGAGCGTATGCCTTCAACTTATGCTAACAAGCAAGAAGAAGACCTCAGAGACCACTTCCTCCTTTATCTCGAACCACGCTTCCAAGGTTCATCAACTGGTGAAACATTCAACAAGTCAGGTAAAACCGATATTATTATCCGTTATGAAGGAAAGAATGCTTTTATAGCTGAGTGCAAGTTTTGGAAGGGGTCCAAGACATACCTTGACACAATTAATCAGTTGCTCAGGTACCTTACTTGGCGAGATTCAAAGGCAGCAATAATCTTGTTTGTTAGAAATAAGGATTTCAGTTCTGTCATTGGTCAAATAGAATTGACTACACCTCAACATCCCAATTTTCTTGGTTTTGTTGGAAATATCGAGTCTACTTGGTTCAATTATAGATTTCACATTAATGGTGACAGAAATCGTGAAGTCAAACTAGCTATTGTACTTTTTCACTTTCCCGATCTTGCTACTAATGCTGTTGGCGGCAACTAACAAACAAAACACAGACGCTTTGGCTCGTTCCCCCCTTCGCGCTATCAACCTCTGGGCAAGTACTTCCTCAAAAACCCAAAATCTTTCTGTTTTACCTTCAAAATTTATTTTGTCTCAGAATTATCCAATCCCTTCAACCCATCAACAAAAATCAACTTTACTTTACCATCACAATCATTCGTTTCACTCAAAGTGTATGATTTGCTTGGAAGAGAACTTGCAACATTGTTAAACAGCGAGATTGAGGCAGGAGAACATGTTGTCAATTGGGATGCATCAAACAGAGAGAGCGGTGTGTATGTTTACCGAATCGTCACGGAGAACCATGTTGAGACGAGAAAAATGTTGTTAGCAAAATAACGAATGAGAACTTATTCACCAATATCTTTCTTTCAATCATCATTTGCTTCTCCATTATTTTTTTGAGATATTTCTTGCAACAACAATGCGAATACAATGAATACAGTAACTCTCTCCGTCAAAAACAAAGAAAAGTTTTCTTTTGTCCTGGAACTTCTCAGGCAATTGAAAATTGCCGAAGTGAAGAACACAAATGGCGTGAGAAAATCCAACCACAAATACGACTTCTTCAAATCCGCCGGCTTGTGGAAAGATAGAAACATTACGGCAGAACAATTACGGGAAGAAGCATGGCAACGAAAGAGATAGGTCAAGAGAATATTGCACTCAGTTCCGTTACAGCAGGTGAAATTCTGTTCGGGGCAAGAAATAAGAAAGAGTTTTTACAACTGAAAAAAGATTTTCAACAACTTATCCTGTTACCACTCAACGAAGAAATATCTCAGACATTTCTTGAACTGATGTTTACGTATGTACTCAGTCATCGCTTAAGTCTCCCCGACGCATTGATTGCCTCCACTGCCATTGTGAACAACATTGAATTATATACTTTCAATCTTCGCGATTTCAGATACATCAAAGGGTTAAAATTGTATAATCGTGAATGAGTAAAACTTAAAGAATCCCACGTCTGAGAGGGAGTTAAACTCCCGACCAAAACAGGTCGGCAGTACAACTGCCTCCCAGTGAATACTCATAGCGCATATTCCACATCTCATATCGCCTATCTCCCCACGCATTTCATCAACGATGAGTTAAATATTTCCAAAGAAACTTCCCCGTAAACGATTTCTCACACTTCGCCACAGTCTCCGGCGTTCCGGCAATAACAACCTCGCCCCCTTTCTCTCCCGCTTCCGGTCCTAAATCAATTATCCAGTCGGCGCATTTAATTACTTCCATGTTATGTTCGATGATGAGAATGGAGTTGCCTTTCTCAAGCAGTGCGCTGAAGCATTTCAACAGTTTTGCAATGTCATCGAAGTGCAAGCCCGTTGTCGGTTCATCAAAAATATAGAGCGTTTGCTTTCCGGATTGCTGTTCGGCA
>JACPVN010000394.1 GCA_016191715.1 Ignavibacteriota bacterium
GGTGAAAGTCAACACGTCGCCGGAAACTCGTTCGGAGATAATTCAAATCAGTGAAATCTTTCAGGCGAAAGTTGTGGACATCAGTCCGCGCACGTTGACGTTGGAAGCAACAGGCAGTCAGCAGAAGGTTGACGCAATCATCATGATGTTGAAACCGTTCGGCATCAGAGAACTTGCACGAACTGGCAGAGTTGCTTTGAAGAGAGAGTTTCAGGGGGATGTTTGAATCAATTTCAGGACGACGTCAGTCTAACGGGTCGAATCTTAAATTCTAATTTCGAAATCCGAATTCCTAAACAAATTCGAAATTCAAAAAACCCTAAACTGGTTTGATACAAGCAAAGAGTTTAGAATTATTTTAGGTATTAGAAATTCGGTTTTAGGATTTAAAGTTGTCTAAGTTTGTAATAATATCAATCTCAAAATAAATCAAAAAGAAAGAAAAGTTATGGCAAAAATAAATTTTGGAGGAATCCACGAAGAAGTTGTAACACGGGAAGAATTTCCGTTGGCGAAAGCGCAGAAAGTTCTTCGGGATGAAGTGGTAACAGTTTTAGGATATGGTCCTCAAGGGCAGGGACAATCGCTGAACTTGCGCGACAACGGAATCCACGTCATCGTCAGTCAAAGGAAAGGCGGTGATGGCTGGGCGCGTGCCGTCGCTGACGGATGGAAAGAAAACGAAACTCTGTTCTCCGATTTGGAAGAAGCGGTGAAACGAGCAACGGTCGTTCAGTATTTACTTTCGGATGCCGGACAAAAAGAGCAGTGGCAGAAAGTAAAGAAAAATTTACGCGCAGGACAAGCGCTGTTTTTCTCTCACGGATTTTCTATCGTCTATAAAGAACAAACCGGCATCATTCCTCCGGCAGATGTTGACGTCATTCTCGTCGCGCCAAAAGGAGCTGGACGTACTGTTCGCTCGAATTATCTTGCAGGAAGCGGCATCAATGCAAGTTACGCGATTTTTCAAAACGCGACAGGAAGAGCATTCGAGCGCGTCGTGGCATTGGGGATTGCAATCGGTTCGGGATATTTGTTCCCGACAACATTTGAGAATGAAGTGTTCAGCGACCTTACCGGAGAGCGCGGTGTGCTGATGGGTGCAATTGCAGGGCTGATGAAAGCGCAGTATGAAACTCTCCGCTCAATGGGACACTCGCCAAGCGAAGCGTTCAACGAGACGGTGGAAGAAGCAACGCAAAGTTTGTATCCGCTGGTCGGCGAACGCGGAATGGATTGGATGTTTGCCGCGTGCAGTACGACAGCACAACGCGGCGCACTTGATTGGTCGAAGAGATTTGAAACAGCGGTGAAGCCGCTATTCGAGTTGCTGTACCGTGATGTTCAATCGGGAGTGGAAACGAAACGGGTACTCGAAACATGCAGTGCTTCGGATTACCGTGAGAAACTTCAACAGGAATTGGATGAGTGGAAAAATTCGGAGATGTGGCAGGCAGGCGCGGCGGTTCGCTCGTTGCGACCGGAGAACAGAAAAAAATAATCAAGAATACATCAACAAGGAACAGTATATGAAAAACTCTCATTACAAAATGAATCCACAGTTGTTGGACGAACTGAATCGTTTGAAGGAAGAGGAGAAACATGCCGTTGAGTTTTATCGGGAACGAACCGATTCGATGCAACAACCGCTTTTCAAATCATTCAATGAAATGATAGAGCAGACGCAGGAAGATGAGGCGGAGAAAATCGTCGTCAAACAAATCAATGAAATGTTTTTGTGAGAACATCAAAACGGAAAGAAAAAGAAATGATGAACGGAATGATGTGCGGCTTGGAACGTTGCAATGAACCGATTCTTGCGCGGGGACTTTGCTCGAAACATTACATGCGGCAGTATCGTCACGGAGACGCGACAGTGACCAAGCATAATTACCGGATGCCGCACTGTTGCCGCTACTGCGGAACAACCGAGCCGGAAAAATTTTATGCCGAGCGAAAGGGAATTTGCAAATCGTGTAAGAAGATGATGACGATACAGCGGGGACGGAAATTGAGCGCATAAAAATTATGATGTAGTTGCACTTCGTATTTCTTATATTGCATCATGTACGATGTAATAATTATTGGCGCGGGCGCGGCGGGATTGATGTGCGCAATCGAAGCGGGAAAGCGCGGAAGAAAAGTTCTCATTCTCGAACGGAACAAAACGATTGGGGAGAAGATTCGCATTTCGGGAGGCGGACGGTGTAACTTCACCAACGTCAATGCGAACCATGCAAATTACATTTCAGAGAATCCTCACTTTTGTAAATCGGCATTTGCCCGGTTTACTTCGGAAAATTTTATCGAGTTGCTTGATAAGCATCGAATCAGTTATCATGAGAAAAAACTTGGACAGTTATTTTGTCATAACTCCTCCCGTCAAATTCTTGACATGCTGATGAATGAGTCGAAGGATGCAAACGTTCAAATCGCTTTAGGATGTTCAGTTAATAAAATCAACAAAGAAGAGAAGTTTGTTGTTTCAACAAAGCAAGGTGAGTTTACTTCTGAATCGTTCGTCGTAGCAACCGGAGGACTTTCCATCCCGAAGATTGGAGCGACTGATTTCGGTTATCGGGTGGCAAAACAATTTGGTCTGAACATCTCTCAAACAAAACCGGGACTTGTACCGTTAACATTTACCAAGAAAGATGTTGGCTTCTTTTCTGAACTAAGCGGTGTTTCGCTTGATGCGATAGTTTCGTGCAACAGAGTTTCGTTCAGAGAAAATATTCTCTTCACTCATCGCGGTTTGAGCGGTCCGGCGATTCTCCAAATTTCTTCTTACTGGAATCAGGGTGATGCAATCTCCGTCAATCTTTCTCCCGACGTTGACCTTTACGCCTTTCTCAAAGAGCGACAACAAGCTACTACCGAATTAGTTACAATTTTGTCAGAAATATTTCCCAAACGATTTGCTCAATTATGGTGCGAACGATTCACACCTTCACTACCGATTAACCGTTATACATTGAAAAAACTTTCCGTGATTGCATCGCAACTCCATGATTGGAAACTCAAACCGACAGGAACAGAAGGATACGAGAAAGCCGAAGTAACCTGCGGCGGAGTTGACACAAACGAACTTTCTTCAAAGACAATGGAGGCAAAAAAAGTTTCCGGTCTGTATTTCATCGGCGAAGTTGTGGATGTAACCGGACAATTGGGCGGCTACAATTTTCAGTGGGCGTGGGCATCGGGATTTGTGGCGGGGGAGTATGCCTAAGAAGTAAAAAAACTGTTTTGGCATTGAACTGTGACTTGCCTATATTGGTTTCGGTTTTTTATCAATTTTTTTGTTCTTACAGCAGTCAATGGAATCTACTACACCTCCTTCACAACAAGAAACCCTCATCATTCGTGAAGAAAACCAACGTCTTCGGAGAGCAGTTGAAGAGCTATCAGTTCTTAACGACCTTGCCCGCGCCATAGGTGCGTCAGTCAACACTCAGCAAATTATTGAAACCATCACTCGCAAATCCCTTCGCGCCCTCAAAGCCGAACAAAGTGTTGTTACGCTCATTGATGTTGAAACTACCGATGTAGGGAAAACGTTAGTCCGGCAAAATTTTTCAACATCCGCACACGAGAAGTTTCATCTTCATCAAAATGTTCAGGGGTGGATCATGGTGAATAACAGACCGTTGTTAGTAAATGAACCGGAAAACGACTCAAGATTTAGGGGGACGAAATGGGACAGCACAATCCGCAACTTGTTGTGTGTTCCTTTGATGGTAAAATCAACGTTGATTGGTGTCATCACCGCGTATAATAAGAAGGATGGATTGTCGTTTTCTCAGGACGACCAACGATTGCTTGTGATTATTGCTTCACAGTCTGCTCAGGTGATTGAGAACGCGAGATTGTATGAGCAGGAAAAATCGTTGATGGCTATGCAGGAACAGGTTCGCCTCGCGGCAGAAATTCAAAGAAACCTCCTTCCAAAAAAAAATCCGGAACTTCCCGGGTATGAAATTTATGGAATGACTATTTCTGCTCATCAGGTTGGAGGTGACCTTTATGATTTTATTCTTATTGATGAACAACATCTTGCAATTTGTTTGGGTGATGTAACGGGGAAAGGGTTGCCTGCTTCATTGTTGATGTCCAATGTGCAAGCGACGTTACGCAGTCAAACGCTTCTCAATCGCACTCCCGCCGAATGTCTTACGAATTCCAACCGACTGCTTTTCCAAAGTACAAGCAGTGAAAAATTTTGCACATTATTTTACGGGATTCTTGACGTTCAAAAAAATGAATTACACTACAGTAACGCGGGGCATGACCACCCGTTTTTGTTTTCCGAGGACGGCTCTTACCGTCGTCTTTCCAACGGCGGTTTGATGCTTGGTATTTTTGAAAAGATTGAGTTAGAAGAAGAAGTTGTTTCACTGCAACCGGGTGATTTTGTTTTTGCTTATTCAGACGGAATACCGGAAGCAATGAATGCAAAGCGTGAACAATTCAAAGAAGAGACGATGATAGTAGTTTTGCAACAACATCGAAGTACACCACTGCAGGAACTTGCAAACCACATGAGAGCGGCAATTAAAAGCCACGTTCAGGATTCTCCGCCATCGGATGATGTGACGATGGTTATCGTAAAGAGAATGAAATAGTTTGTTGTAAGTTTACCTCTACGTCTCAACAATAGCCGGAGAGTTGTTATGAAGTCAAACTTCATCCCGAATGGTGAGAAGAATGTTGCTCAAGAAAGAAAACAATAGTAAATGCTCGGACAAACAATATCGCATTATAAAATAATCGAAAAACTTGGTGAAGGAGGAATGGGTGTTGTGTATAAAGCCCATGATTTGAAATTGGATCGAATGGTCGCCATCAAATTTCTTCCGTCTCACCTCTCGGGTTCAGCAGAAAGTAAAGCGCGTTTTATGCAAGAGGCAAAAGCAACCGCCGCGCTTAATCATCCTCACATTCTCAATGTGTATGAGATAGATGAGCAGGAGGGAGGAATGTTTTTTGTGATGGAATATCTCGAAGGAAAAACTTTGAAGTCCCACATTACGAGTTTGAAATTGGGTGAAGGAATTCCTGTGCGGCAGGCAATCAAGTGGGCAATCGAAATAGCGCTGGGGTTACGTGCGGCTCATGAAAAGAGCGTCATCCATCGCGACATCAAACCTGAAAATCTGATGTTGACGAAAGATGGTCATACAAAAATCATGGACTTCGGAATTGCTAAGCTCAAAGGCGGCACCGGTCTCACGAGAACCGGCTCTTCTTTAGGGACGCTTTCCTATATGTCGCCGGAACAAATGCAGGGTTTATCGGCAGATCATCGTTCCGATATTTGGTCACTCGGCGTCGTGTTCTATGAGATGTTGACAACCGAGTTACCATTTAAAGCAGAACATTCCGCAGGACTTTCCTATTTGATTATCAATGAAGATCCTCCGGCTCCGAGCGTTCTTGACAGGAGAATTCCGCATACAATTGATACGGTCGTAAAAAAAATGCTGGAGAAAGAGCAGTCGAAACGATATCAGGATATTACAGAAGTACTTCAATCTTTGGAAGTTGCCCGAAC
>JACPVN010000395.1 GCA_016191715.1 Ignavibacteriota bacterium
GCTGAGAATAACCGCAAGTGTCCCCTTCACAATATCAACGAGCAAAACAAGCGTTCCGGTAAGTTTCGAGTTTGAAACTTCAAACGCATTCATCGCGCCGACGTTCTTGCTTCCACTCTCACGTATATCAAGCCGTGTTGCCTGCTTTACGAAAAGGTACGCCGTAGGAAACGAGCCGAGAAGATATCCGAGAAGTACGCTGATGATGTATGGCAAGAAGCCCTGAAATAACTAATTATTGCAATAATCGCAAGTCAAAATACGAAAAGGGGGAGACTTTGCCAAAGCCAATATGAAGAATGGTTCTTTGTTTCTCCCTCCAAAATCAAGTATATTTTGCCCGTCTCGTTATGACCAAACCAGAACTCAAACAACTTCTTCAGGAATATAAAAGCGGAAAACTCACCGAACAGCAAATTATCGAGAAGATAAGCACGCTCCGGTTTGAATCGCTTGGCTACGCTACGGTTGACCACCACCGTCGCTTACGTCAGGGATTTCCTGAGGTGATTTTATGTGAAGGAAAAACTCCTCAGCAAGTTTCAGAGATTGCAGTACGGATTTATAACCATAAGCAACCGTTACTGGGAACCCGTGCTTCAAATGAACATTTCAAAGCAGTCAAAAGGAAAATCAAGAACGCGCACTATCATCAGTTCGCGAGAATCATCACTGCGAACGAACCAAAAGCGCCTGAAAAGAAAAGGGGAACAATTTTAGTAATCTCCGCCGGTACGTCCGATATTCCCGTTGCTGAAGAAGCGGCAATCACTGCGCAGATGATGAGCAACCCAGTTGAAAAATTGTATGATGTCGGAGTCGCGGGAATTCATCGCCTGCTTTCGCAGAGTGATAAACTCACAAAGGCAAATGTTATCATTGTTGTTGCAGGAATGGAGGGCGCACTGCCAAGCGTCGTCGGCGGCTTGGTTGATGTTCCGGTCATCGCCGTTCCGACTTCGATTGGCTACGGAGCAAGTTTCGGCGGTGTTGCGGCGTTGCTCGGAATGTTGAACTCGTGCGCAAGTGGTGTTACAGTCGTGAATATAGACAATGGATTTGGAGCGGGGTTTGCGGCAAGTCTTATGAATAAGTCGGTTTTAGGTTCGTAGTTGACAGTTCGTGGTTTGAAGTTCTGGGATTGTATAAAATTTACAATCTACAAACACAACCATTCAAATAAGTTTATCATTATTTAATCAAAAGAAAACACATGTTATCAGATTTATCAAAAATACAATATCAAGAAAACATTCTCGGAACAATCGGCAACACGCCGCTCGTGAAACTCAACAAAATCACACGAGGATTTAAAGGACACTACTTTGCCAAAGTAGAATTTTTTAATCCGGGCGGCTCGGTGAAAGACCGAATCGGTTTGGATATTATTGAAGATGCAGAACGGGAAGGTCGGCTTCGCCCGGGCGGAACTATTGTCGAATCAACTTCGGGAAATACCGGAGTCGGACTTGCAGTTGCGGCGGCAATCAAAGGATACAAGTGCGTCTTCACGTTACCGGATAAAATGAGTTCAGAAAAAATTCGGCTACTCAAGGCGTATGGAGCGGAAGTAATTGTAACGCCAACAGCCGTTCCACACGATTCGCCCGAAAGCTACACGGAAGTTGCAAAACGTATTGTGCGGGAAACACCGAACTCAATTCTAGGAAACCAATATTTCAATCCGAAAAATCCTGAAGCACATTACAAAACCACAGGACCGGAAATCTGGCAACAAACGAGTGGACAGATTGATTATTTCGTCGGCGGACTTGGCACGGGCGGAACGGTAACAGGCGTTGGTAAATTTTTGAAAGAGAAAAATCCGAACGTTAAAGTCATCGGCACCGACCCTCGTGGTTCAATCTTACGTGACGTTTTTTACGATAAGAATAAAAGTCAAAGAGGAGATGGAAAACCTTATAAAGTTGAGGGTATCGGACAGGATTGGGTTCCGGGCGTTATTGATTTCGATGTCATTGATGAGATTGTTGAAGTCACAGACAAAGAAGCCTTTACTATGGCGCGTCGGCTGACAAGAGAAGAAGGAATGTTTGTCGGCGGTTCGGCAGGAACTGCTCTTGCCGGCGCGCTCAAATATGCAGACCGGATGCAAGACAATGAAGTGATGGTGATTTTACTTCCCGACACCGGTGAGCGATATCTCAGCAAATTATATAACGATGATTGGATGAGAGAGAACGGATTCCTGATGCCGGACAGAATCACCGTTCGTTTTGTTCTTCAATCCAAACCAAGAAACGTGCAACAACTTGTCGCTGTGGACCCGAACACTACGGTACGAAACGCTCTCGACTTATTTAAGCAACATGATGTTGCTCAATTGCCAGTCATTGAAAAAGGACGGGCAATCGGAACGGTGATTGATAACGATTTGATGTCAGCGGTGCTTGATAATAGTGCCACACTTGATAAACTTGTGAAAGATATGATGGAACC
>JACPVN010000401.1 GCA_016191715.1 Ignavibacteriota bacterium
GAAGTTTATTAGGATGGAAAAACAAAAAAAGAGGTCAAGCTTCCCTATATCACACACTACTGAATTCTTACCGTTGCTTCCTTCCGGACCTGGCGGAGTTTAGAACCGTTATGTTGCATAGGACTTGACCTCGCATGAAAATACAAAGTTTTGCATCCCTAACCAAACGCTTTTTACTACTTCAGTTTTGTATTCTTCCGAAGTTTCTCCCACATAAACTTTACTGCATCTTCTAAACCTTCTCCGCTTACCGAAGAAATTTTCAGAACAGGAATTCCCCGTTTCAGTTTTATCTTTTGAATTCTCTCTCGTGTTTCATCATCCGCAGAATCAATTTTGGTGATGAGAACAATCTGAGGTTTCTTTAATAATTCCTTATTAAAAAGTTCTAACTCGTTTAACAATATATTATACTGTTCCTTTACATCTTCAGCGAAACAATCAATGAGAAAAACAAGAACTTTTGTTCGTTCGATATGACGGAGAAATTGGATACCAAGTCCGCGACCATCATGTGCGCCTTCGATTAATCCGGGCAAATCAGCAACGACAAAACTTTTGTATTCACTGAAACGAACGATGCCTAAATTCGGAGCGAGGGTAGTGAATGGATAATCGGCTATCTTGGGTTTGGCGGCTGAAATTCTTGAAATCAATGTAGATTTCCCTGCATTCGGAAAGCCAACCAGTCCAATATCTGCAAGTAATTTTAGTTCGAGATGAATCGTCCTCTCCCCGCCTTTCGTTCCCTGCTCGGCTTTGCGAGGCGCCTGATCCGTTGATGTAGCGAATTCAGCATTTCCTCTTCCACCCTTCCCTCCTTTTGCAACTGTGAACTCATCTTTGTCTTCTACTAAATCAAACAATACTTTTTCAGATTCTTCTTCTTTGATAATCGTACCACAGGGAACACGGAGAATAATATCCTCCCCGTTCCTTCCGGTTTTATTTGCACCCTGTCCGTTGTCGCCGCTCTTCGCCGAGTAATGTCGTTGGTAACGGTAGTCCATTAAAGTCGTAAGTTGTCTATCGGCTCGAATGATGACACTTCCTCCTCTTCCTCCTGTCCCTCCGTCGGGTCCGCCTTTCGGAACAAACTTTTCACGTCGGAAACTTATACATCCGTTGCCACCGTTTCCCGCTTTTACTACTATTGTTGCTTCATCAATAAACATAGCATTCTTACTTTATTGATTCAGAGAGGTTTTTGAGTTCTGAAAATCCTTCTGCCCCCAACACAAATTCCAACTCTTCCGTGCAGACATCCATGACTGTTTGTTTCCCTTGTTCAATAGTTGCGCAACATTGAGTACGATACGTAAAATCAGGGTCATCAAGAACCAATTCGCCAAACTCAATTGCAACAGGAAATGCAAAACAAAAAAAGGGTTTAAGTGCAAACTTACTTATCCCTTCTTCGGTTGCAGTGATTTGTAAAACACAATGTCCATTGCTGTTCAAAAATACACAGCCGTTTCCTCGTGTCTGCGTACCGATTGCTTTTCCCGACGGGAAATCCGGGTCTTCTACTTCCTCAGCATCAAACCACGTTGCATGGTTGTGTTCCTGATGCTGCTCCATATATTTTTTAATCATTTCAGCATGTCCTAATATACGGTCGCGCTCAGTCGGGTCAGCCCAGACTCCATCTTTGCAACACCGTCCGTTACAATTCATCATCGAACAGCTGCCTGCAAATAATGGTCGAAAAAAATCATTGCTGACTGTTAATGGTTTGATATGTGAGAGACGATGTTGAGTAAGAGTGTATTTATGATTCGTTGACATTAATTCTTTCGAGTATCAGAAAATGTAATATGACGTTCAATGTTCTTGAAGAGTTTTCCATCCACGAGAACGTAAGGATAAATAAAATAATTAACCGGCTCAAACTCAGATGTTTCATCGAGCCGAATATCGCGACCAATGGAAAATTGTATTCTGTTTTCATCCAATCCTCCGAAGAAAAATTCTTTTTTTTCAGGTTGTTTCACTGCTTCCGAAGCATCAACCGGAATCCAGCCGATACCCTCTGCAAAAAACTCTGCCCAGCAATGATAGCCACCAATTTCTCCATGCACTTTATCTACGGGAAGCGGAAACCCGATCACAAATCTCGCGGGAACTCCGCTTGCACGGGCAAGCCCGATAAAGAGAGAATGAAAGTCTGTACAATTACCTCGTTTTACATCGCACGCATAGATTGCATCACCTTGCCC
>JACPVN010000402.1 GCA_016191715.1 Ignavibacteriota bacterium
CTTACCGTATCGTGTAGTGAAAGAATAGACGGTCGAAACCCTTGGAATGGAAATGAATTTGAATCCGGAAGTAACTCTTTCATGGGTTCAAAATCCTTTCCCCTTGTGATACTTCGGCAATAGGGCAAACGGATATTTTCTATCCCATGCGTCCATGTTACATGAAGTGTATCTTCTCCTGTAAGCGCTATTACAGGTGCATAGGCGTTTTGTGTACCATTCGATAGTAAAATAGGTTCGTGCCAAACAATTCCATCAGTCGTATCCTGAGCAGTACTAAATTCGGTGTAAAAAATAAGGAATATGAAAAGTTTTAAGTATTTCATCTCGCCCGCCCTCCGTTCCTGTTTTCATTTTCTTCAGAGTACAACAAGATAGTATTTCCATCGTTGAGAAATAGTTTATTATAGGGCGATTGTTGATTTTTTCGTACCCAAGTAATGCCATTATTCATGCTTATGAAATATTCTACCTCTCCGGACTGTTCCTCTGTTGTTGCCAACCAAATACAATCAGAGTTGCTTGGGGCAAATTCCATTTCTTGTATTATGTTATCGTGCCGGGGTATAAATACGGCTCCCCATGTTTTTTCCTTCTCCCTTAAACATAGCAAGATGTTTTCATCTGTCACGGCGAACACCTTTTCCGGATGCTGTCTGTTCCATGCGAGAAAAATAATTGTTCCGGAAATTTCGGGTAGTTGTCGCCAACTCATTCCTGAATTGATGGATTGATAGAGTATGTCGTTATCAAATTTGTACTGTACGCGCTCACTGTTTATTTGAGATTGAGCAAATAAAATTGTTGTGACTGCATACAGGAATATGAATAAGGAAATACGCTGCATAACTATTCCTATAATTGTTGGAAAGAAAAATTTGAAATAAAAACTTTGGGGAGATACATTCGACTTTGTTCCTGACTTCCCGATGAGAGAAGTTAAAATTTTTTCGATTTCGAAAAGAACGTAGTTCGCCATCGAACGAACATAGTCGTTCTTTGTTGCTGTGGAAAACCGGAAACAGTAATCCAACGCCTTCGCTTTTGCTTGTACTCATGGTAACGAGTACAAACTATATTACAGATACAGAGAGTTTGGGTTTTGTAAAGAGAAGTTTTTTAAAATTTGCTTCCCGTAAAGTCGGTGAGTTCTGCCGTGGGGAGAATGAAGATGTTCGTTCATTCTTTTTGCCGGGGAACCAAGCCATGCACGCTTCGTTCAACGGTGAAATAAAATTATATGTATATGTCATACCATCCTCAGAAATAATTGTTGTTATTTGTATTGCATCTTAATTTAATAAATGAAAAATAATTTGACTACGGTTAAGTGTAACTTTTAAATCCTGACAAAGCAACTGCGGAAGGAATCCTCCTTCTGCTCAAGTCGTGATAATGTTTGTAAAGAACATGATGAATGACGCTGTGAGTATAGCAAGAATTTTTTACATAGTCAAGCGTTATTCGTTTTTTTTTGCAAAGCGCGAAGGGCGAGGGGTGTTGCAGTTATTTTTCCTGGTTTTTGCTTCTATAGAGTTGTATTCGGTAAATCCTTATATGATCGTATTTCTTGACACTGCTATGAAAATTATGGTATAATTATGATGCGATTCACTCATTTTTGAAAAACCGAGGGAACTTGACGTACATTGAATGGAACGAGGAACAAGTGAATCGTACCTCTCCATTGTTCCTGTAACACTTTCCTCTTCCCCTGCGTCTAACCTGTACAAACAGAATGATTCAGCACGAAGCCACTCTCATAGACAAAGCAAAACGCGGAAATCAACCGGCATTCAAAAAATTATATGATGTTCATGTCGAACCGTTGTTCCGGTTTATGAGACAGTATTCCAACGATACGGTTCAGGTGGAGGAGTGGGTACAACGTGCATTCATCAAAGCATTTAACAATGTGCAATCGTTCAAAGGCAATTCGAGGTTTGCAACATGGCTGTTCACTATTGCATTGAATGAAATGAGAACTGATTTGCGCAAACCGAACATCCTTTCCTTCACCAACAATGAACTTCCGGAGATTCATTTTCTTCAGGAGGAAGAAAGATTTATCTGGAGCGATTCGATGAAAACGCTTCTGCACGAACTTGACGAGCAGAAACGAAGCGTTTTTTTTCTCTATGAAGTGGAAGGTTATTCACACGCCGAAATTGCTACGATGCTGAACATCAATGAAAGCGCTTCACGAACAACACTCTGCCGTGCAAAGCAATGGTTACGAACTCAATGGGAACAAATGGAGAAAGCAATATGATTTCACAAGAACAATTCTATCATCAACACGAGCATCCCGACAGCAAAAGCAAGGAGCGGATGTGGAAAGCGATTCGAAGCCAAATCCGGCAGCCGGGTGCCTCACTATTATATATAGAAAGCAAGCGAAGTTTCATCTACGGAATTGCCGCCGCTCTTCTTTTGTATTTCACATCGGTCGGAGTGTATATAACAATCGGGCAGGCGATTGAAAGCGGTAAGCCGCAGGAAGTCCGTTTCAATGAAGCGTATCAATCCGCCATTCAGGATTTCGAGAAAGTGTTGCCGCAGTTGACGAATGGAATGTTTGCAAACGAAAAGGAACGGGATTATGTACGGGTGAGGAAAGAACAACTTGCGAAGATTGATGCCGCCATCATGAGTTTTCTATCGGAACGGGGAAAGGGTGATGTTTCACCACTTGCACAATCGCGCCTGAGAAATCTTTACAGTATGAAATTACAGGTATTACAACAACTGATTAACCAAGGAGAAATTGAATTATGAACAACCGAAAATTACAAATTGATATGCTGAGAGTGTTTTGGCTGTTGCTTTGCCTCGCGTCAGTAACATTTGCTGAGAAGTATAAAACATTGGAGAAAAGAATTACTACAACTCCCGAACAACGAATCGAAATTGAAGGGATTTCCGGCTCGAAAGTTCACTTCAAAACATGGACGAACAATGAAGTATATATAAAACTTCGGGTCAGCATTTCTTCATCCGATGAAGAGTATGAGAACGAATATGTCTCGTCTGCAACGATTACAGAATCAAAATCATCTGACGTTGTTCGGTTAACATTCGATGCTGATGATGAGTATCAGGGGAAAGGATTCTCTCTGTGGAAATTGTTCAAACGGTTTTATGTGAACAAAGAAATTTCGGGAGAGATTTACGTTCCGAAATCCAATCCGTTGACTACTGATTTGAAGTACGGTACACTCACACTTGAAGATATGGACGGCGAGTTGAACCTGAACGGAGTAAGTAATACACTAACTCTGCGACGATGCACGGCAATTCAAACGATTGAAAATAATTATGGAAAAACAACGATTGAACAATCGGGCGGAAATTTAAAGTTGAACGGTACAAGTTCGACCGTTTCCATTTCCGATTTTAACGGGAAGATTCATGCTGATGCAGATTATTCGACGGTAACAATCAGCCGGGTACAACAAGGTGTGTATGTAAGCGATAAAAGTGGAAAAATAAAATTGGAAGACATCGGAGGTAACGCTTCGCTCGATGCGGATTATTCCTCCATCACGGTAAAGAATGTGAAAGGATTTGTTGACCTGAACTCTACGAGCGCGACAATAAGAATTAATAATGTTGATGGCATTTCGGTTGATGCAAATTATTCAGATGTTGATGTGATTGGCGTGAGCGGAAGTTCGGGAAAACAGATTTCCGTGAAAGGGCAATCGGGGAGTTTGACTCTGCAAGATGCGGTCGGAAATGTTGTGATTGATAATCCGTATGCAAATGTTGAATTGAAAAATGTAAAAGGAAATATTGAACTGCAATCAAAAAGTTCACAGATAACCGCGAGCGATGTGACCGGCGATTGGAACTCCCGTACGGAATATTGCTCATTAAAATTACGAAAGGTAACATCGAAGAACATCTCAATGACAAATAAGAGCGATGGGATTGAACTTCGATTACTTAACGCACCGGACACCATCAACATTCAAAACGAGTATGGTAGTGTCAGTGTACGAATGCCTTCCGGGTTTTCGGGAAATGTTGACCTTGATGCAGAGTATGGAAGCGTCCACACAAACTTGCCGTTGAAAAGAAAATCACGAAGTAGTAACGAGTATGCAACCGGTAAAGTCGGTTCGGGAAACGGAAGTATTATTATTGAGACGAAATCGGGGGATATAGAGGTGGAAGCAGGTGAGTAGTCAGTAATCAGTATGTAAGTAAGGAGTAATGGAGTTGTGGAGTAATGGAGTAGTGGAGTGATGGATAAATATTGAAGCATTGACGATTGATTGTTTGAATTTTCAATGAATCATTGACTCAATCGTCAATGACAAAATTTTTCTATTGTTTTTGTAAAAGTTTTTGTATGTTAGGCGAGTAATTTTATCACTAATTTAATTTACAAGGATAGTTTCATGGACGAACAAAAACCAACCCCAATTGTCGAAGAATTCAAAGGCAACAAAGTATTAAATCTGAATCCCGGTTCGAAGTTTCCGTTTTCCTTCGGAGTCGGGAAAGCGAAATTGATTCTCGAAAACATAGACGCAATCAAGAAGTTTGTTGAGGAATACGGACGAAAAGAATGATTTACGTTTGA
>JACPVN010000426.1 GCA_016191715.1 Ignavibacteriota bacterium
CACCAATTTCATCCGAACTCACCGAAGTCGGAGACGTTCCGGGAACTAATCGTAACAGCGATTTTGAACTTTCAAGTGATAAGACATTCGAATCGCCTTTATCATATGCTGTAACTGCGTAGAGGTATTGCCATCCGTTTAGATGTTCTACATCTCGTCCTTCGGGTGGGAAACGATACCAATATCTTGTCGCTCTGATTGTATCGCATATGGTGCTCGAACCATTTGAAAAACAATAAACTGAATCTGGTTCAAAAGTTACCGGCTCATCGAGTAAAATATTTCCAAAGCCCGTATTATGACCGATGTCGTTATCAGTTTTGTCAAAATCGCCCACTAATTGCAAATTCAGTAAGAAATTCTCATGGTCAAGAAAATCTTTTCCTGTACTCGAACGATAAATTCTGTAGCCCTCGAAATCTTTGGCGCCGCTAATCGGGTCAATGGATTCTTCTGCTGTCGTTTTATCCCAATAAAGAGCAATGGATTGATTTTTTACTACAGCACGAACCTTTGGTCGTCGGGGAGGCGTAGGCAGTAAATAGCGAGTAATTTTTCCGTCAGGTTCATAACGCAAACCAACTTCAGTCGGAGAGACCGAATCACGACGGGCGATATCCTCACCATCATCCAAAATATTATTTCCGTTTGCATCTTCCCCGTTATATGCCTGTTGCGCCCATGCGGCGTTTGCATATAAGTTTTTCCGTTGTTCACGTTTGTCAAACCTCGGATGTTCGCCACCGAATTTTGTTGCACAGACAACGGCAAATACAACTTCCAATGTATCGTTCGGTTCGATTCTGTTGAAAGGTCCAGTTGAAAGAAGATACGTGACATTACGGGGTTGAGTACGCAATCCATTGATTTTATCCTGAGGCATTGACCTCGTCATTCTGGAATAGCGGCTCAACACATCGCGCGAATTCCAATCATCGGTTGGAGAGAGAAAATCTTCCTCGCCACTATTCAAACGAAATTCCCATGCATTGTAATATGTATGTTTGAACAAATCACCCAACGAGTCAGCACCCGATGGAAACGGAGTCGTACCGAGCAACTTCATACCGACATAACTATCCGCAGGTCTGCTTCCTGGCTGTCCATTGAAATCGAACGAATATGCCATACGATAGAGCGAATCATATCCTTGTCCGGTACTATTAAAATATCCCACCGTCCCCGGTATCACACCGCCATTTCGGCTTGTGTTTCTGACGACAGCATTATCCCAAAATCCAACATAAACGGAATCAAGTGTATCGGTACTTGCATTATAAATTTGATAACGGAGAATTACGAAAAAATCTGCAAAGGGGAAATTCCATGCATAACTTTCCTGATGCACTTTAATTTTCAACGGACTATGGTAAAGTATAACATCTCCGGTTGCCGGAACGCGTTTATTCGTATCGTGATAATCACAAAAAAAATCCTGATGACTCACAGCATTCAAACTGAATTTTGCAGATAACGGACGGTCGTCTGCCAACGAAGAAAGTTCAGTGATAGTATCGCCTGGTAAGGTTGTGAACTCATTCCCTTCGCCGCCTCGCCTTGAACCACCCGCTCGGTCAGTAGTTCCGGTCGTAACGAGAAACTGATTATTTCGGGAATCATTTGGATCAGCTGTTTTCACTAACGCACCAACCCAAAGCCCGCCTTGATAGATATGTTCTTTGAAACTTCCACGAGGATATTCACACGAAGGTTGAGATGGCCAACGACTGTTTCGTGTTCCTATTGTACCAAAATTAGTTATAGTGAGGCCAATTTGTCCGACCGTAGTGAATTTATTCTCAATGTCATCAGTGACTTTCGGAAAGAACTCAGTCTGCGCAAATCCATCCGGAGGAACTGTTGTTAGCAGGAGAGTAATTACAATGAAAAGTTTCCGGAAAACTTTCATGTTCGTAAGATACAGATTGATTGTAGGTGCATAGGAAAAATGTGTTGCAAATATAGAGTTATTTCAAAGAATGTCCAAAAAAGAAAAGAGAGTACAATCAATGAAGAAATTTTTTTTTCTTCTGACTTATTCCGATGGTAATTTTTCTTACATCTCATTTTTATGAACATGATTTCACTCATGTGTGAAAAATAATTTCTTGACAAAAGTGTTGACAGTTTACAAATGAATACGTATTTTTGTGCTGTCAATTTTTTCTATTCATGCTTTCTCCCTAGGGCATGGGTAGACTCCACACAGACGCTCAGGTACGCCCCCG
>JACPVN010000427.1 GCA_016191715.1 Ignavibacteriota bacterium
CGCAAGCGGCGATTGAAGCACTGAATGGTACGGACATGAAGGGAAGAAACATCACGGTGAACGAAGCGCGCCCGCGTGAAGACCGTCCGCGAACAGGCGGTGGTGGTGGTGGCGGCGGACGTGACCGACGACGAAGCGGCGGTGGTGGTGGCGGCGGAAGACGCTGGTAAGTTCTTTTTATTAATCTACCCAATCGAATTATTTTATAACTGCTTCCAACCGTTAAGGTTGAAGCAGTTCTGAAATACGATTATCATTCAGAAGGGGTTGTCCAATTGGAATTTGAATTAGTCGGGCAGACATTCTTGTCTGCTGATATTGATTCAGATATTGATGGTTGACGGGAAAGAAATTCTGTCCCACCGACTTTTTGGACAGCCACTAATGAATAGATGTACTCTTTCAAACCGTTTTAACGGTTCAACAAAAGAGTGAGAAGTAAACTAATACACTGAAAATAAAATGGAGTAACACTGAACATGAAAATAGGAATCTTAACCGGCGGCGGAGACGTTCCCGGATTAAATCCCTGTATCAAAGCGGCAGTCTATCGCGCCGCCGACGAAGGACACGAGATGGTCGGATTCCGTCGCGGCTGGGCGGGATTGCTTTACTACAATCCGGACGATGAAACATCGTCGTCTCAATATATTTTACCATTAAATAAAGTCAACACACGAACGATTGACCGAACGGGTGGAACGTACATTCATACTTCCCGCACAAATCCCGGAAGAGTGAAACCGATGGAAATTCCTGATTTTCTCAAGAATTCATACCCGGATGTTTCAGATAAACCGGTTGATTGCACAAAGCACGTACTTCGTGTTCTTGAACATTTGAAACTCGATGCACTCATTGCCATTGGCGGTGATGATACATTGAGTTACGCGGTGCGACTGCACAAGGAGGGCTTCCCGATGGTCTGTATTCCGAAGACGATGGATAACGACGTGTTCGGAACTGACTACTGCCTTGGATTCTCAACAGCAGTAACACGTAGTGTTGAGTTTATCCATGCGCTTCGCACACCGACCGGCTCGCATGAACGCATTGCCGTTGTTGAATTATTCGGACGATATTCGGGAGAAACATCGCTCATCTCCGCGTATCTTTCCGGAGTTGACAGAGCAATCATTTCAGAAATTGATTTCGATATTGACAAGTTAGTGAACTTCCTTGTCGAAGACCGGAAGAATAACCCGAGTCATTACGCCATCATGACAATCTCCGAAGGCGCAAAACCTCTCGGCGGCGAAATGATGATGAAAGGTGAAGCCGATGCGTACGGTCATAAGAAACTTGGCGGCATCGGTGATTTGGTTTCGAAAGAAATCGAAGCGCGTTCCGGCGTTCGAACGGTGTTTCAACAACTTGCATACTTAATGCGAAGCGGCGCGCCCGATGCTCTCGATTTGATGGTCTCAACAAGTTACGGTTACTTAGCCACCGATATTCTTGTCAAAAAACAATCTGGCCGCTTAGTAGCATTGCGGGATGGAAAATATACAACCGTTTCAGCCAACATGATTTCGGAAGGGAAGAAGCGTGTTGATGTTGATGAGTTGTACGACATTGAAAACTACCGTCCGAAGGTTGCGCACCTGCTCGGCAAGCCCATGTTTCTGTATTGAACATTTTCTATTTGTCATTCTGAGGGATTCAGGTAGTCTCAAAAGTTACATTTTGTTGTAGCCGCAACCTTTGCCAAAGGCATCCCTTCGGGACGTGGTTGCGTTTCCAAATCAAAAACGCAGACATAAAGTTTGCGGTTATGAGTCCTTCGAATTATTAAGACAACCTCGTGACCAAAGAATCCAATCGCCGATCTGATAAATGGATTCTTCATCCTGCTAAAGCGGGATGAAGAATAACATCTTTATGGTTGAGATTCTTCCAACGCTAAAATGAGCGCGCCATACATGGAAGGAAATTTCGGCTTTTGAAAATAGACGTAAGGAAATTTCCGACAGATTTTTTTCTTCACCAATTCCGAAAACCCATTGTTCTTTTCAAGCAATCCTCCCAATGTTGAAATGGTAAGTTTCTTCTCCGGTAATTCCTTTTGCAGAAGTGCCTCGACTAATCGCAGCAGGTCATCGCTGTTTGATTCGAGTATTTGAATTGCAACTTCATCTTGTTTACCTGCGGCTTCAAATACTTTCGGAGTGAACGGAGCGATTTCTCCTTCTGCTTTTCGAATTGCAGAGACTAAGTATTCGGGAGAATCTATCTGAAAAAATTCGAGGGCTATGTTTGTCAGCATGGTAGGTTTTCCTTGTCCATCGAATTGTGACATCACTGCACGAAGCGCTTCTCGTGCGATTGCATATCCGCTTCCGTCATCTCCCAAAATTCTTCCCCAACCGCCTGTCCTAAAAAATTGGTTTTTCTCTGTCCGATAATACGCGATGGAACCAGTTCCTGAAATCAACACAATTCCCGGACGCCACGGCAAAGCGGCTTCCAACGCGATTCGCGCGTCGCTTTCCAATTTGATAATTCTGTTTTTATCGCTGAGTTTGAGTAGTTCGTCATGAAGTAATTCTCTATCGGCAGGTCTGCCGATGCCTGCAATACCTGCAACAACTTTTTGAACTGACTTGACCGGCTGTTTGATTTTTCCGCAACACTCACGTATCAAATTGAAAATAACTTTCGCCGAACGGTCAAAGCCGATAATGTTTGGATTCGAACCAAATCCTTTGGCTTCTGTAAGGATAGTTCCATCCATGTCGGAGAGGAGAGCGTGTGTTTTTGTTCCTCCCCCGTCAATTCCGATTACGTAATGTTTATTACTCATAATTGTTTTAATTTGTTGGAAGTGAAATTATCAAAAATGAAGACAATAAGCAATTTGGAATTTTCAGAGGATGTTTTGTGAGTATTTGAAATTTTTAAAAAATGAAGTGTGGAATTAAGAAGGGTGTAGAAGGAGAGTATCTACGTTTGAATATGGAATGCTTCTATTGCTTCTCCCACAACATAATGCGAACCGAAAATGACAATCGCTTCATCAGAACGAACGAGTGATTGAGCAAGCAAAAGTCCATTCACCACTGTGCCGCCGTTGTACGTTGGAAATTGTTTAGCATGAAATTCTTCCGTGAGTTGCTTACTTGATAATGCTCTTTCAGTTTTTGGTTGAACAGCGACAACGAGCCGAGCAAACATCGTGAGTGATTCAACCATCGCACGATAGTCTTTATCTTTCATCACACCAAAGACGACAAGAGAACGATGGACAAGAATTTGTTTCAAAGAACTAATCGCCGCATTGATGCCTTCGGGATTATGTGCAACATCGGCAACGATGAGCGGATGTTTGCTGATGATTTCGAGGCGCGCATGAAGTCCCGCCGTTGATTGAACATTTTTCAATCCATGCTTGATAGATTTAAGAGTAATTTTATTGAAACCACATTCCTGCTTCAAATATTCAACGCCAAAAACTGCAAGACGTAAATTCAACTGTTGATGTTCGCCGGGGAGGGACGAGAAAAGCGAATGGTAAAAGTGTCTATCTGTCCACAGGTTGACCTTCAAACCTGATAAAGAATTGTCTTCAAGTGTTACCGCTCCAACTTTTCTCGTCTCGATAAGATTTGAATGATTCTTCCGGGCAACCGTTCGGATTACTTTTCTTGCTTCCGGCTTATAACTCTCCAAAATGCATGGAATATGTTTCTTAATGATTCCCGCTTTTTCAAAAGCAATTTCAGCAAGCGTTTTTCCGAGATGTTCCGTGTGGTCAAGCCCGATGTTGGTGATGATGCTGAGTAACGGTGTGACAACATTCGTCGCATCAAACCTTCCACCCAATCCTGTCTCGATAATTGCAATGTCCACTTTCTCATCGGCGAAATATTTGAAAGCAATAGCTGTCGTCGTTTCAAAGAATGTTGCTTTTGTTTCAACAATTTTCGGTTTGAGGAGAGTGCAGTAATCGGCAATCCGTTTATCTGTAATCTTTTCTCCGTCAATCCGAATCCGTTCATTGAACTCAACAAGATGTGGCGAAGTGTAAAGTCCGGTTCGGTAACCCGATGCAGTAAGAATTGCCGCGAGCATTGCAGAGGTAGAACCCTTCCCGTTCGTGCCGGCAATATGTATGCACGGAAATTTTCGTTCAGGGTTTCCGAGAAACTCTAATAATAGTTGGATGTTTCGGAGTCCGAGTTTGATTCCAAATTGCTGGAGGGAGTAGAGAAACTCAATCGGATTGGAGTTTGTAGTTTTCAGTTTCCTGTTTTCAGTTTCCTGTTTCATGCATCGAGTATCGAGTATCAAGCATCAAGCATCAAGAACCTGACGCCTGCAACCCTTCTTAAAGCCAACTGCTGAGAATTGAATTGTCCCGCTTCGCATCAAGCGCGCCAATCAATTCAGTTATATTAGAAATGTTTGATTGTTCACAATACGATTTGATTCCGTCCGCAATTTTTACGCTTGCAGTAGGGTCAATGAAGTTTGCGGTGCCGACTTGAATTGCACTCGCGCCTGCGAGGAGAAATTCGATTGCATCTTCCCACGTCATGATGCCGCCGATGCCGATGACAGGGATGTTCACTGCCTGCGATGCTTCATACACTTTTGCAAGTGCAAGCGGTTTGATTGCCGGACCCGAAAGTCCGCCGGTAACGGTTGAGAGTTTCGGTCTTTTTGTTCGAATGTCAATCGCCATCCCGACGAATGTGTTGACACAAGATATTGCATCGGCGCCTGCAAGTTCTGCAGAACGGGCAAAATCGGTAATATGTGTGATGTTGGGAGTGAGTTTGATGATGAGCGCTTTTGTGGTGAGCGGACGAAGGCGGCGGGTAATTTCCGCAATCATATCGCAATTCGTTCCGAAGTTCAATCCGCCTTCTTTTACATTCGGACAAGAGACATTGATTTCGTAGCCGTCAATTCCCTCTTCGTTTTCAAGGAGCGAAAGCACTTCACAGTATTCATCGAGTGTGCTTGCAGCAATGTTCGCGATGATTGTCGTATTCAGATCACACAGATACGGAAGTTTCTGTTCGATGAACGCATGGACACCGATGTTTGCCAACCCAATTGAGTTCAACATTCCTGCTGAGGTTTCAACAATACGATTTGGCGCATTCCCATCTCGTGGTTTCAATGAAAGAGATTTCGTAATGATGCCGCCGAGTTTGGAAACATCAACCAATTCTTTCACTTCATCGCCGTACCCAAACGTGCCGGAGGCAGTCAGGACAGGATTCTTCAGTTTCAATGAGCCGATTGTTACTTCAGTGTTGGGCATGAGAAAATTTTACCGTTTGAACATCAAACACCGGTCCATCTTTGCAACAGAGCGAATACTTTTTCTTTTGTTCCACGCGCTCTACAGGACAACCCTGACAAATTCCTATTCCGCACGCCATTGTTGTTTCAAGTGAAACTTCACACGGGATGTTCCATCGTTGAGCGAGTTCACTTAACGCATTCAGCATTATGTTCGGACCGCAGGCAAATATTTTTGGCTTGCGTACCTGATGGGTTTTCAAATATTCATCGAGCAGAGAAACGACCGTTCCTTTGAATCCATGGCTACCGTCGTCGGTTGCTGTTTGAATATTTGTTAGAAAGGAGGGAATAAGTTGTTCTTTGGTTCGAGCGCCGAGGAACGTTGTAATAGTTTTTTTTTCGTTCAGTTGCTGAGTGAGAAGC
>JACPVN010000428.1 GCA_016191715.1 Ignavibacteriota bacterium
ACCGAACGGAAAAACATTGTTGCGCGGTGATGAAATAAAAATTCCGCCGTTTCAGGGGGAGAACGAATTGCACGTGAACACAGAACGCATCAATCATTGGGCGCACGATGGCTGGGTGGACTTGCGTGTTGCAAATATGAAACTCTGGAAAGAGCGATTCGAGCAACTCATTGAAGATAGTGAACGCATCCCCGCGAACGAGACAAGTTCACGCTACATGTACACACCCGATTTCTGGAATAACTTCAAAGAGATTCATCCCGGAAAACTCGCTGGCTGGATTTTCAGCTACGAGGAAGAAGGGATGAGGATGAAGGCATAACCAATTTGGATGAATGGAGTTATGGAGTAATGGAGTGGATTCATTGAGGATTGAATCAGTGAGTCATTGATTTCATTGCTGAAGATTCTAAAAGTAAACGGCAGTTTCAAGTTTGAAACTGCCGTTTACTTTTTCAGTTCCGCAGAGAGGAAACTTCTGCAGAAAACATGAGCAATCTATTGCCGTCAGTTTTTTAACTGACGGAAAATGGAATATTTATCTCAACAAGAGCATCTTCTTTGTGTCTGTGAATGTCTCGATAACTCCTTCCTCATCAACTGATTCGACTGCAATGCGATAAAAATAGACTCCGCTTGGAAGATTGCTTGCTTCAAACGGAAACTCATATTCGCCTTCTTCCATCTCTTCACGATTCAACACCGTCGCGATTTCCTGTCCGAGTGTATTGAATACTTTCAAGGTCACCAATCCGAAATTTGCAATCCGAAATCCGAAATTCGTTGTCGGGTTGAATGGATTGGGATAGTTTTGTTCTAACGAAAATTCTTCCGGAAGTTCAACGGAAGGAACAGGTAAAAATTCCGCGTGCGGTTTTGCAGTCGGGCTTTCGCGTAAGAACGATACATCGTTTACCGTGCGGACTCCGGTCAACATCAACCGTGTGCAACTCCAACATGTCGTATCAACCGTCGAGTCGGCAAATGCGGAATTAATTCTTTGAAGCGCGGAGAGATAAATTGTCGAGTCCGTTCCTTTCGGGAAATTGCCGCAGTTGAGGAACTGGTCAACATAATTTGCTATGTCTTCGACGCGGTCGCCGTTGAACAGATCGTTCGGATCATCGTTACTGTTATCGTAAAGTAAATCCGCCAAGCCGTACGGGAACTTGAGGTAACTGCTCGCGAGGATATTCATTTTCAAAGCAAGTTGTTCGGCAAAGAGTTTGTTGTCGTGAACTTGCGGAGGAAGTTCCTTCTGTTGTTTCGAGAATGGCTTTCCGTTTTTCAGTGTATCCAAACATCGCGGCGCACCGGTATGGAATGTTCGTTTCTTGTAGAGAGAGTTCTGCGCGTTTGCATATTTTTTCAAAGCGACTGAATGTGCGCCGTACGTTGCCCCGACTGTAAAGGGAAATGCGCGCAGTATTGTCAGGTCTTCCCCGACGTTGTGCAGATTCGGCATCGGTAAGAGCAACAGTTGTTTTGTATAGACTGAGTCGGGAACAGTTTTCTTTTTCTTGATAGTTCCCCACGCATACTTTGCTTTCATTTTCGAACCCTTCACTCCCATTCCTTCCACGATAAGCACTGTTCCGGAATCAAGCGGAGGAGTGAATGTACTAACAACTTTCTTCGCGTTTGAAAATGTTGCAAGCGTTTCTGAGGTAACAGCTTTTTTAATGATACCTGACGCCTTCATACTTAATTCAACCGTAAGTTTATCGCCTACGATAGTTGAATCAACAGAAAGCGGGAAAGCGAAATCAACTGCAATCGGTTTGCATTTCTCCGACTTGTACTTTCCTTTCGAGTCTTTCGATAATGCCCATTGTTGCACTGTTGCAGTCCTGTATTTGTACGTGCTGACAGAATCTTTCACGGAGATTCTTTGGAAGCGGAAGTTGTTCACCTCGTTCCATTCGCCGACGTTTCTGTTTGCATCGAGATAGACATAGATGCGGTGCGGACCCAACGGGAAGTTCTCAGCAATCGTCAGCGTAGTTCCGACAGTATCCATTCCGCCGACGGGGAGACTGACATAGAAATCTCCGCCGAGTTGATTTCCAATCGTCAGAGGGTTTCCATCGTAGAAGCGGACAAGTGCGGCGGAAATATTATTATCCGATGAATCATCATTTTTGAAGATTGCAAAAACGTTCAGCGAACTTGAACGGGAAATTGTGTAGGGCGAAACGCTGAAGTGAACGACGGAAATATCTCTACCTGAAGTTACAATATTCACATACGAATTATTTTCGCTTGAATCACCGAACGTATCGAACACTCGAACACCAACCTGTCCCTGATAATCTTCATTGAACACAACCGTGACAGTATCGGTGAACGCATCATCAAACCCTCCATCGCCGTCCAAATCCCATTTATACGCAATGACGGAATCTTCCGGGTCAGGGTCGAACGAGTCATTGGCATCGAGCAAAATGGGTTCTCCTGCTTTTCCTGCATAGGTGGGTGCGCGTCCTTCGGGCACGGAAACTGCAATCGGTTTATTATTGTATGTTTGAATCTTCACCATCTTCGATTCAATATCAAACATCGGCGGGTCACTGTTATCCATGACACGAAGTGTTACGGTGTATGTTCCGGTATCGGCATACCCCGGATTTGTCGGTACGGGACCAAAAGCGTCAGGCTCATCCCAATCAACTCCATCTGAAGCATCGAAATCCCATAACCACTCAACGATGTTTTTTTCCGGATTCAAATGGTACGAGCCTGAGCCATCAACACGAAATTGTTTATTCGGCGGCTTGCTTCCCAACGGTGCTATGACTGCAATCGGCGGAGGAATCACAACGCCTTGCGTCAGCACAAGGATTGCAAGCGATGAGTTGAGCGGGTCACCCATATAACTTGTCGGCGCATTACCGCTTCTGGGCCAAGAGCCGTTTGCGTTTTGTTTCCACGTTGCATGGTCAAGCAAGTGCGTAACATATTCCGCGTACCAATCGTGTGTTCCAATCATGTGTTCGCCGAGACGATTGTTGATGATTCTCATTCCTTTTGCTACACCGTACATTGCGTAGGTATTTCCTTCTAAATGTCGTTTCCAACCGCCGGCTCCATCATCACCTGTTAATGACCATGATGAATTGATATAACTGATAGCATTTGCAACGGGAGTTTGCGCTGTTGTGTAACCGAGAAAAGCGTAGTCTCCAATCCCTGCCGCAGTTTTGGTGATGTTCAGCCAATCTACATTTTGATAGCCGAAGCCGCCGCTTGCGTGTTGTGAATATTGCAGGACGTACAACATTTCATTTTTCACCCATTGCGGAACGGGAACACCCCACGATTTCTCAGCCGCTTCCATATCAAGAGCGGGCCACTGTGTTGTTGAGTTATCAGCGTCGCCATTGCTTGATGTGTTAACGTTGTAACGCCAACCACCTCTGGGCCAACCGGCATCGGTTTGGCTGTAGCACCATTGGTCAACTGCATCCACAACAAAGTCGTAAAAAGTTTTTCCTTTATAGGCGCCGACGGGAATTGTATCGTTCTTCGCGCTTGCGGCAGAAAGATGCGCGCCGATGATTCCCAAAATTCCCATTCCGTTCGCGTACGTGTTTGTGCTGACGTACACACCCAATCCGTTTCCATTGATGTCAGGGATTCCGGCTGTTTGCGGTGTCATCGCCATTGTGGTTGCATTGCCGAATAAATAGTTCAGTCCTTTCCGAACGTATTCCGAATATATATCATCGTCAATATCATTCACAGGTAAGTGCCCATTTTCCTCGAACGCAAGAAGCGCCATGCCGGTTGATGCGTTGGCATTGCTGTTATCCGCCCAGTAGCCGGTTGAGTATTGATTCAAATAAAGATACCGGAGACCTTTCTCAATCGCCATGTTCACGCGTATTTGTTGAGTAGAAGAAGCGAACACCTGAATAACCGATTGGTCACTGTCGGAACGACCGAGCGCATCGGTGACTATCAACTTCATTGTTTTTGGTCCGGCAGTTGCGTAAGTATGATTCTTCGCAATGTTGTGTGCGTCCGTAACATTGCCGGAATCCATTGCACCATCACCATAAAAAAGATAATATTTGTATGGTGAAGTTCCGCCGTGAACATTTCCCCACACATCATGTATAACATTCACCAACGCGTTTGCATACGAAGTGCTTTTCGAATTGCTCGGCATTGTGTTTACCCGGATTGGTCGTATTGGGGTGGCAGATAAAACCACAGCATCAATCTGATTGAAGCCGGAAACGGCAGGAGAATTTATCGCAAGACGGATTTCACTCACATCAAACGCAGTCGTTGTAAAATTGGCAAGAAAGAACCGGGCGGAATCTCCTTTCGAACCGGCGGCACTTTTCCAAACAACTTCCCAAAGTCCTGTGTCCGGGTTCTTGACATAGATTGTGTCAACTGCGCCGGGGCGATATGTCTCATAAATTCCGACAGAGGTAACAGGTTCGGGATTATCGAACGAGAGTACTAAATATTCCCGTTGTCCGTCTCCCGTTAAACTTGCCCATGATTTCCCGTTGATGCCATACGATGGATACACATCCGGCGCGCCGAGCGCCTGAGTTGCGGCATACACGCTTGAACCGTATTGCGAACTGTATGCAATCACGCTCGTTGCATAACGCAAACTTGTTATGCTTGCAGTGTTCCGGTAATATTCTTGCCACGATTCAACAGGTGTTTCTGTCGGTTGAATTTGAATTGTCGCAGGAGGCGCATAGTCTTTCATCAGCACTTGTGCTTGTTCTATGAACTTATCTGTTTGTGCAGAAGAAAATGTTGTAGCAAAGCAAAAGGTTAAGCAAATAAAAAAGAAGGCAAATAACTTATTCATAAAAATTTCCTTTCTAACAATCTTGTTCGTTAATAGTTTGTTCATGGTATTTGAGTGATTAGCGGATGAGAATCATTTTCCGGGTTTGGGTAAACGACTGTTCCGGTCGCTCGATTCCTGTTGCTTCAAGTCTGTAGAAGTAAATTCCGCTTGGAAGGTTACTTGCATCGAACTCAATTGAATATTCTCC
>JACPVN010000429.1 GCA_016191715.1 Ignavibacteriota bacterium
CGAAAGACCTGTCGGAAAACCTATTGCCGTTCCGAGCATCACCCGGTTCTTTTCTTGTTCACGGGGAAATACTACGGGAGTTCTTTTTTGGGATTCATCAGTAGGTGTTGAACCAAACAACCTTGAAGATAGAACGAGCGCTAAAAAGAGGCTAAGGTAAATGTGTTTGTAGTTCATCATGAACGGCACAATATAATAAATAAAGTGGAGTCCCCCGTCCCGAACTTTCGGGAGACTCCACTTAATAAACTAACAATCGCCCGACCAGCTTTAGACGGGCGATTGTGTTCTTCCCTCTACCTAATCCACTAGTGGTTCACTTGATCAGGAGGAGTTTTTTCATTTGTGTAAATTCTGAAGTTTGAAGACGATAGAAATACATGCCGCTCGGAATATGTTCAGCGTTCCACTCGACTGATTTGTATCCTGCATCCTGAACTTCTTCTGCCAATGTTGCTACTTCTTCTCCAAGCGTGTTATAGATTTTGAGTGTGACAAAACTATGAACAGGTAACGAGTAACTTATAACTGTTGACGGGTTAAATGGATTGGGATAGTTTTGCTCTAACGCAAAGTGAGTAGGGATTTGTGATTGGTGATTCGTAACTTCTTCATCGGGAGGTGAAGGCGGTAATTCAGATGTTGGAACAATTTTAATCCTGTTTGATGCGCTCAATGCTGTACTTGATGAAAGGATAAGTTTTCCTGCCTGAGCAACTTTTACCCAATATCCTTTGCCGGGTTGAATGGTATCCGTCTTATCATCATAGCCACCGATGCCGTATCCGAAGAATTTAGAAACGACCATTCCAGGGGGTTCACTAACAATTAATGTACAAGCAACTGGTGATGAGATTGAACCAATCATGTTCCAACCACTCATTACTTGAATAGTATCGGATTCACGGAAATATCCCGCGACCGTGATTTCCTGATTGTCACTGAACTTCAACCAATATGCCGTTCCGTTTGATAATGTAGATGTGGAAACATACGCGCCGTCAAACGCAAAGGCATTGGAAGTTGAATTCGGGAAGAGGGCAGAGACAGAATAATTTGGTACGCTTCGCGGAACGGAAACAATATTCCATTTTGCCGCGACAGTAAATTGAGTTGAGTTATCAACCGAGTGTCCGGTTCCGGTTTCAGAAATAAAATACACATTCGGGTCGGAAGTGTGGGCAGTGATAAGATATTGCTCATCATTCGTTCCGCTACCGGAAGAATCGTAGAGTGTTTGAGCAACGAAGTTATAGGAAGGCGATTGCGTTGCGTACACTGTGCCAAGATAATCGTAGAGCAAGCCGAGCGTATCGTTCATGATTGCCATTGAAGATGGAGCAGATTTCATCACAGCCATTCCTGCTGGTATCTTTCTCCAGACACCGTAAGCAGTTATTTGAGGAGATTGTCCGGTTGTATCAAGATATATTTTATCCCATGTTATCCGAACCTTCCCTCCTTTATCGTTAGGAATATCAGAGATTGAAATAATTCTATGACCATAATTGCCATAAAGATTCTCTACTTCTTCTTGTGAAAGTGCGCGGTTATAGATGCGAATGTCGTCAATTAAACCTTGGAAAGGATAATCACAAGGCGAGTCACCTTTACCAATTTTTAGACTCGAACTTTCATTGGTAAGCGATTGCGGAAACGATCCGGAGTCCCCATTTGCTACACCATCGACAAAGATTTTTATGAAACCACTTCTTCTAGACCAAACGAGAAAATGCCAAGCATCATCATTTATTATTTTACTACTTCTAAAATACGTTGCCCCACCGCCACCTTGGTTGAGTCCTATTACTGTGCCAGGATTATCCGTGGTAAATTGCCAACCTTGAGACCCGTTACATTCCCCTCTACACATAATTCGACCACCAGGAGATGTTTGAGAAGTCTTTACCCAAGTACATACTGTAATGTCAGTAGTTCCGAATTGCAATCCAGTGTTATCGGTAAGTGAAATATAATCACTAATGCCATCAAAACTATACGCGCTACTTGCATTTCCAAATTTATCTGTTGTCAGCGTTGCTCCGTTTACTACTCCGTTATTTCCATTCCCGCTTTCGTCATTTGCATTTCCATTAAAAGGGTAGTATGCAATGAGACCATAATCAAGGCTACTTGTTGAAACCCAAATTGGCCCATTGATAAGATTACAAGTATTTGCATTGCCCGTTAAATCAGATGTTGTAATTCCTGTGCCTTCTTCAAAGGGCCAATATCCAATTAACCCGGATTCATCTCCATTTAGTCTTTGAAATATCGTAGACTGTATTTCTGATTGAGTACGCGCAATATTCCAAATGCGAACTTCATCCAGAATCGCATTTGGTCTTAATTCAGCAATCTGATCTTGCATTAAAAACAAATTGAAAGTTGATGTTGCAGGGTCTTGAAGTGATTCTTGTGAGTAATAAGAATCTTCAACGCCATTTACGTAGATTTTTCCAACCGTTCCTTCTCTGACAAAAGTAATGTGAGTCCATACACCGAGAGGAATGGATGTATTGCCTCGTATTGCCTGTGCTGTACCAGCTTGATTCGATACAAAAATAATTCGTCTATCTACACCGGCAATATTTTGAAATTGTAAATACCAGCCATCAGAAGCCAAAACGCCACGAGAGAAAATAATATCATTATGATCAATTGTTATGGGTTTGATCCAACATTCCAAAGTGAAATTAGAACTTGTAAAGTTGAAAAGCGATGAATTCCCTGCATCCAAGTAATCATCATTTCCATCGAACTGAAGAGCATAAGAATTATTTGTTTGCATAACCAAGTTGCTTCCAAAAGTATCTGAGTTTACCTCAGGAAGGAACTCTTGTGCCAACGTATTTGACGTTGTAAGTACCAGTATTATTGATAACGAAACTATAAGAAAAAATTGTATCCTTTTCATAAGTCACCTTATAAAGTTGTTAATTGAATTATTGAGTTAATAAACATTTATCAAAAATTATTTTATGTAGTAGCCGTTCACCAGAGCGGCATCTATTACGAATCATTTATATATGTGTGTGTGGAAAACGCACTCTTAGTGATTCCATGCTTATTGCTGTTCGATGACAGCTTTTCCTGCGGGTCTGGTGACCCGCTACTACGAATTACGGAGCTACTTTCGTCGCCGGGTCGCTTGCCGAACCTTGGAGATTATTTCCACCGATTGCGGCAACGCGAAACCAGTATTTTGTTCCGCTCTTCAAGTTGGCGACAGTCTTACTTGAATTTGTGCTGACAGCAACCTGACTCCAACTTGTCGCAGTAGGCGGGTCAAGTGACATTTCAATGACGTAGCTCTTCGCACCGGTAACGGGGTCCCAACTCAGGTCAATCTCACCTTCGCCATCACCCATGGTTGCGCTCAGGTTTGTTGCAATGGTAAGGGCGGAGAGCCGTGAAGGAGCCGCTTTCACTTCCATCCCTGCGCTGAGGATGATTGCATCGTCCCCCGCGCTTGTCCGCTCGACATACCCTGCAAGCGAAGTGAGTTTATCGTTTAATATTTTTTCTTTGTCGTCCCGAATGCTCGTTTTCGATTGAGCGATTTGGTACGAAGCTTCCTGATCTGCCTGCGCTTCCTTGAGGAATTTCGCCGCGTCTTCGATTTCAGCCAGAGGCGGTTGCGGGTCGGGGAAGCTCGCATTTCCCGTCATTGATTTGAGAATCGTTTCCGTGAAGGTGAGTTTTTCCGGAACCGATAAGCGGTGTAGTCCGAGTTTTACTTTTGAGTTTGCCATGAATGTTTCCAGTTAATGGTTGTTATGAAATAGTGAATTATGTAGTAGCCGCTCACCAGAGCGGCATAAATAGCTTTGTACAGTTCGGGTCGGTGACCCGCTACTACGGTTATGTTTGATGGAATTTTGGTGTTGTCATCTGACTTTGTTTCAGTTTCTTCTGTATCAGTCATAAATACATCAGTCATTGCCGTAATGTCAGGTGTTTTCATGGCAACATCATCAAACATTGTCATGATGTCTGATGATTTGAACGAAGAAACACCTGTTTCTGACATAAAAACAGATGATTTTGTTGCTATGTCTGGTGCAGATTGCTGAAAATTGAATGGTTGAAGCATGTTGCTGTATCTTTACAATACATATTGCAACGGTTGATTTGCTTCGCGGAAAAGTTTTTAAAAAATATTTTTAACGTAGTAGCCGACTTGTCCGCCTCTGGAGGATCACCGGAGCGGCATATCTTATTATCTCCTGAGTGTCAAATGTGGATGGTTTATGAGGGGTCAGTGACTTGTTCGTGCGGGTCTGGTGACTTGTTCGTGCGGGTCTGGTGACCCGCTACTACGGTGAGAAAATGTGTAGTAGCCGATTATCGAATCGGCAAATCATATCAGCAAATCCGGTCGGCATAAATCGGACAATCACCAATATGTTATATTTCGTATGTTGAAGATGCGGGGAAAGTTTGTTCATCGAAGGAACAATAATCATCATCGAAGATTCCTTCTTGAACAAACGTTGAAAAATTATGGTAAGGAAAATTTTTTGGAGGAATGTTGAGATGTTTCATAGAATTGTAGAAAAGATATGACAGATGATTGCGATAATCAAGATTTGTCCAGTTCATTCGAATGCAATGGTCCATTGTTCCGGGTTGCCAGACGGGTTCCGAGAAATCGAAAGAACCGTAGTAGCCGCTCACCAGAGCGGCATGTATCGGTGCCAGAGCGGCATTATTCGTGTGAATTGGTGATACATCATTTGTGCTGGTTAGCGGCTCGTTTTGAATGCGGGTCGGTTGCGGGTCTGGTGACCCGCTACTACGGAGGCGGGTTTTTATTTCACGGGAGGTGAATTTTTTGAAGTCCCGGAGGAAGATTGAAAGGTCGGTTGCGTTATCTACTTCTACTAAAAGGTGGATATGGTCGGGCATAATGGTGTAAGCGAGAAAGCGTTTTATTTTACTTTCATAAAAGTACAATTCGGTGATAAGAAATTCAGGGATTCCAGATAGGTGCAATAATGGTTTCCGTTTGAATGTACAGAAGGTTAGAAAATAATATGCTGCGTCTTGAGTAAAACGGGGAGGTTTCTTCCGATATTGTTTCATGTAATAACATCCAAATTGATTAACCGTAGTAGCCGTTCACTGAACGGCATTCACCGAACGGCTTGCGAGTCTTGCGAGTCTGATGACTCGCTACTACGTATTGCTTCTATGTACCGTTTATTCATCGTCGGCTCTTTCACAAATTTATCTCCATCCCAATATTGCACACCTTGGCGGAGGTCTTCGTAATATTGAGCATCAAGTTTTTTTGTGAGTTTTCCTTCTGTTTCAAGTTTGTGGTGATACGTTGCAAACAAATCTTCTTCAGTTATTCCGATACAGCGCAAAGCATTGTCAAACTGGAAGATTGGACCGTATTGTGTATCATCGTGTAGAGATTCAACTATATGTATCTCAATTCCGTTCTCAACTAACCGTAAGTCGTTTGTTCTGTTTCTTTGAACTCTTGAAAACCGTGCAAGGTCGCTCCGGGGAAACACAATATAAAATTTTTCTGTCCCCAGTAATTTTCCTTGCGGACGATGCTCGTCGTCAGTGGGAGAATAGCCCGTAATAGCTCGATGGTCAAGAACGACAAGTATCGCTCGCTGCAATCCATTATTTTCTCCACCAAAGACAATTTCTTCCATACCATCTCCATCTAAATCTTTATGTAGAAGAAATAGGGGGATTCCTGTATGCCAATACTTTGAAATCTCACTTCCATTGTCAGGATTTAAACAAACTATGACGGATGGAGAAAATCCACTTTGTGACGCCGTGACGAGGAGGTTGTTCTTGCCGTCATTGTCCAAATCAGCTACAATAATCTGA
>JACPVN010000430.1 GCA_016191715.1 Ignavibacteriota bacterium
GACTTTTTTTTTATTATTTTTTATATTAATATTTATAAAATAATTATATTCAATAATCAATATAAATATAAAATAATAAACAAATAACTAAACAAGCAATATTATTAAAAATATATATTAATAACTTTGAAATATTATAGAAATTAACTTTACTTCTTTTCTTAAAACTACATTTGATACAAGACCAGATATAACCTCCAAGGAAACTACGGCGGATCTCTTTCAACTCAGTTTTACATTTCGGGCATCGTGGTCGAATATTGATATGTATTTGTGAGGGGCGTAGATCGTTTCGTGGGAATATTCGCCTTGAATCTGGACCACGTCCATCTCGTTCAACAATCCAAACAACATCGTTATGATGAATCCTAGTTAATTCTTCCCATCCGTAAGGAGGAATTGATCCCATAGCAATGCCAGTATCAGAATAACCACGAGATGAATGAATTCTTTTGTAAATTGCAGCAAAGGTAAAGCTCAAAAAAATTAAAGCGCTAATGAGAAGCCACGACCAAACGGAAAGCGATTGGAGCCAAGAAGAAAGATCGCTTGTTGGAAGGAATGGTCCACTTATTCTGAATAATGTCGGGAGACTAATGATCAAATCCTTAAGCCAGTTTTTGAGGACATCTTTGACAATATCAATGAATATATCTTTAATTACTTTTATCCTTTCATTCTCATCTTGGATAGAGATGGCGGCTAACTAATGTAAGTACGCAATTACAATTTATTATTAGTTATGTCAATATCGTTTTTTGTTGCCGTAGTGTACAAAATCATTCTATAACTATCAAACAAAAAAACAAGAAGTATTTGAAAATTATTTTTGATTAAACTGCAACAAACTCAGCAAAAGATTGAGATTCAGGAATTGCTAAATTATCTTCCATCATTCCCTCAATATGTAGTTGAATTGCTTCATGCATATTCTTTTCCGTTTCTTCCCTTGTTGCACCTGTTGCTACACATCCCGGCAAGTCAGGGGAGTAAGCAGAAAAATTGTTCTCGGCTTTTTCAATAATAATAAGATAACGTCTCATGGTTGTTGTATCTCCTTCAATTGTGCTTGTTTCAAAATACTATGGTTAGAGTACTCGGTGCCAAATCGTCATTAGGATGACCGACAATGGTCACTCTACCTCGTTTCGTTGGATGTTTGTATTGCCGATGACTTCTTTTGTATCAACATGATACCAACCATCCTGTTCTATTAATTTCATGATGTCGCGAACTTTCATTCTTTAGCTGTTCAGAAGTTGCCGTAGTTTACAAAATCTCTTGTAACAATCAAAGTCAAAATAGGCAAAATCGGATATGAATAGTTGAGGACACCAGCCAGCACGGTGTTTTTTCTGAAAGTCTCACTTTTATCCTCCTTTGTGAAGTGTGCTTCATGAGTGTTTCTTCTGAAAGTCCCACTTTCATCCTCCTTTGTGAAGCGGACTTCATGAGTGTTTTTTTTCGAGAAAAGTGAACTAAATGCTTGACAAATTGAAGTTATTTCTGTAACTTCAAACCCATTAAATGACGGATATTTGTTCATAGTTCACGTTCATAAACGATTCAACACTTCATCAATTCTTTCCATTCGGGGATAAAATTTTTGATGAGCAGAGAAGAGTTCGCAGTCTCTGTACTTGAACATAATGAAATAAAAATATCGGTCACTAATTCACTAATCCCCTAACCAATTTATTAAGGATAACTATGATGCGTTCATTAGTTATAGTTCTATTAGCAGTCAGTATGATTACTGTTCTTTGGGCAGGCGGTGTTCAGCAAGGTCAGGACCAAACGACAAAGCAAGGATATCGTCAAGGCGTGCTTGTGGTGAAATTTAAATCCACAGCAACCACCCAAACAAATTTTAAAATCTCCCGAAACAACAGAGGTGTCGCGACTGTTGGTATTTCTTCAATTGACAAGTTAAATGCAGATGCAGGCGTGACTGCAATTAACAGAGACGAATTTTATGAACCGAAGAATACCGCTCTTGCAAAACAATTAGGTGTTGATAGAATGTACATGTTGTACGTTCCGAACACAACCGATATTCCCGCGCTTGCAAAGCGATACGCCGCCGATCCGAGTGTCGAGTTCGCAGAACCGGATTGGGAATTATATTATGCGGCAGTTCCCAATGACCCGCTTCATGCAAATCATTGGGGACATAACAACACAGCACAAATGCCAAGTTTCAGTTGGACAACATTCGAACATAATGGACCATTAGTTGGTACAGTCGGCTTCGATGCGAATGCACAATCTGCCTGGGATGGAACCCAGGGCTATGGAAGTGCATCAGTTATTATTGCTATTATTGATGGAGGTGTAAATTGGGCGCATCCCGATTTACGCATCTGGCAAAATGACGACCCGATTGATGGAATTGATAATGATGCGAACGGAAAGATTGATGACCTTCGAGGATGGGATTTCGGAAGCAACGATAACAATCCGAACGACGATGCATCAGGTGCAGGACATGGAACAGCATGCGCAGGCGTAGCCGCGGCAATTGCAAACAACGCTCTTGGTGTTGCAGGCGCGGCTGGTGGTTGCACGATTATGCCTTTGAAAGGCGCTAACAGTGCCGGTTCACTTCTTTATACAGCAATCAATAACTGTATTTATTATGCGGCAGATAATGGCGCAGATGTCATCAGTATGAGTCTAGGTAGTTCAACTCAGGATGCGGCAAACAACACTGCATGTACGTACGCATTCAATGCCGGCGCTATTGTTCTTGCGGCAACGGGAAATGAAAACAATTCCGCAATCAGTTATCCGGCAGGCAATACGAATGTTGTAGGTATCGGTGCGGCATCGAACTGCGGCGATAGAAAGCGTAGTAGTAGCAGCAGTGCTGATTTAAACCCTGGCGTTTTTGCAGACCCGAACAGTTACACCTGCGATGGCGAACGGTGGTGGGGTTCGAACTACGGTTCGACAACGAAGGATGCGGCAACGGCAGTTGATGTTATCGCTCCAACAATTCTTCCGACGACCGACATCGTCGGCGCGGGCGGTTATGATGCAGGAGATTATGATTTATATTTCAACGGAACATCATGCGCTACTCCGTACGCGGCAGGTGTTTGTGCGTTGATTATTTCAAAAAATCCGACATGGACTCCAACGCAAGTTCGAAATCAACTTTGCAATACTGCACAGGATATTGTCAACGTTGAATCCATTGCAGGGTGGGACAGATATTCCGGGTACGGAATGGTTGATGCCGCCGCCGCAGTTGGTATCGGTGCAACTCCGACGGTGACAGTTTCCGTCCCCAATGGTGGTGAAAACTGGACAGCGAATTCAAATCAAAATATTACATGGACATCAACCGGAACAATTGCAAATGTTTCGATTGATTACTCAACAGATGGCGGAACAAACTGGACTTCCATTATTGCAAGCACAACAAACGATGGCTCGCATACATGGACGGTTGCAAACACACCAACCACGA
>JACPVN010000431.1 GCA_016191715.1 Ignavibacteriota bacterium
TCAATCGCTGATACGATTCAACCCGGGAAATCATATTGGGTGAAAGTGAATCAAGCAGGAGAACTCATTTTATCGTCAGTGGTCATTGGTAATTTGTCATTAAGGAAAATAAAGATTGTTGCTTCAGATGAACTTCCACCACCACCACCGGAATCAGAAATCAATAATCAAAAATCAGAAATTCCGGATGAGTTTGCTCTGCTTCAAAATTATCCCAATCCGTTCAATCCGTCAAGTGTTATCCGTTATCAGTTACCTGTTGATACATGGGTGACATTGAAAGTGTATAACACGCTTGGTGAAGAAGTAGCAGTGTTGGTTGACGGGTTACAAGTTAGCGGTTACCGGTCGGTGGAATGGGATGCTGATGGATTGCCGAGCGGGATTTATGTTGTTCGGATGAGTGCAGGGGATTATTCAGCAGTAATGAAAGCCGTATTGATGAAATAAGGAAATATGATAACCTTGCGAGGGTTTGTCCTTCCGATGGACCTTCGCAAGGATGAATTCAAACGTAGAGCAAGCAATCTTTGTTGATGAAAAAAACTTCTCTTACTCAAATAACAATAAGGAGATAGTATCATGTCTATGTTTCATTTACGACAATACAGTGTAGTTATTTTTTGTTGTGTCATAATTCTGTTTGATGGTACGTTACTTTCACAACAGTCTGGAAGTACGGCGTTGCCGGAGTTTATCCACACGGTGCGATTATATGGCGGTGCAGGTTTAGACTACAGGCAGATGAAAAGTCTGAAAGAGTTAGGAGTAACCTATCTCGATGTTTCAGATGGCGGTGGGTTTTTCTGGACATATATCGAGCCAAGCAACGATAGCTGGAAATGGGGATATACCGATTCCACGTTTTATTATGCTGAGTTATTGGCATTGAAAATCATTCCTGCACTTATGCTTCCTAAGCAAGGACATTGGATAGCCCGGCAGGATTCCAACTTCGATGATGAATTCAAAGAATATTGTTACGAAGTTGTGATTCGTTATCATAACAGTTCCGCTTGGTCGGGCATAGTTATCGTTCGGGGTGCATCCTCGGACGTGTATTACGTTTTCGATTCTTTGGGGAATGAAATAAATCCACCTGACTTTTTTGTGCGCGTATCGAATGCCGGATATGATGGAATCAAACAGGCAGATTCTTCTACACAAGTCGTTGCGTTCGCGATGGGACCCGACCAGGGCGGACCTGCGGCTTGGGAAGACTGGCATTTGCGCGCGTTCGCGTTATCGCCAAAGTTTGACATGTTTGGCATTCACTCCTACGGACCATATCCCACAGAATATTTTCCAACAGGACGAAAGCCGACTCCTCATGCTGGAGTTCTGGGATTGAATACCGTACGCGCATTTCTCGATTCTTCAGGTTATGCAGATAAACCAATCTTTCAGGAAGAAGCGGGTTACATTTGGGGTAAAGAACGAATTCGGGTTGATGGTAATTCTGTTTTCATTGATGGCGAGCCGGCAGACAGACACGCTCACATTGTTACCGAGACGTATATTGTCGCCCGAACGCTCGATGTGAATCTTCGGGGATGGTCGTACTTTAACTATTTCTCAAAAGATCGCGCATTTGAAGGTATTGGCGATCTCGGCATCCTTCATCCCGCGATGGGACGCAACTCGTTGAAGCCGAGAAAAACGTGGAATGCTTTGCAGACCCTCTTCAAGACAGTAAAATTCTTTGATTATCAGTTTGAAGCACAACTTTCCGGTGAAGTGAACCGAAGCGACATTCCATTTGTCTATCGGTTTGCCCATAAGGATACAGCAAGCGCAAAACTTTGGACGGTGTTCTCTCCATGGACATACGACACGTTGACGAAAAGAATACGCAATCCTGTCTCTCGCCGCGTTACTCTAAACATCGCTCCGGCAACACGTGCTCTGTTAATTGACATGGTGGGAAGAACGCGTATTCTCCGCGCCAATGCGTCAGGGAATATTATTGTCAATTCCACAAGAGCGCCTGTGTACGTCAAAGCAAATGTTGGAACGTTTAGCAAACACGCAAGCGTCATCGAGAAAGAATTCCGGTTGGATGATGCGTATCCTAATCCGTTTAATCCGTTAACTATTATCCGTTATCAGTTACCTGTTGATGCATGGGTGATGCTGAAAGTGTATAACATGTTAGGCGAAGAAGTCGTGACGCTTGTTGATGGATTACAGGTTGCAGGAAACAGGTTCGTAGAATGGAATGCAACCGGATTGCCGAGCGGCGTATATGTTTGCCGAATGACTGCCACGCCAGAGGACGGGCAAGTCGGAGATTTTGCAACTTCCAAAAAACTTCTTCTGATGAGATAACAAACACAATATGTTTTTCAAAAAATAAAATAAAACTCTAATTCACTAAATCACAAACAAAACAGTAAAGGAGATAGCCATGAAAAGCATCTCAACATACATCGTATCATTCTTGATGTTCTTTACATTGTTCGGTATTTCCTTGTACGCACAGTGGTCAACCGAACCGTATGTCAATAATCCCCTTTGCACTGCTTCGGGAACTCAAGGGAGTACTGCAATTGTCAGTGACGGTTCCGGAGGGGCGATTGTCGTGTGGTATGACTCGCGAAGCGGAAACGATGATATTTACGCTCAGCGGATTAATGCCGATGGCGTGGCTCAATGGACTGCAAATGGAGTTGCCATTTGCACAGCGACAGATGACCAAAATTCTCCCGCTCTTGTCAGTGACGGCTCAGGCGGAGCTATTATTACTTGGGTTGATTACCGAGGCACCGCCACTGACATCTATGCACAGCGTATCAATGCAATCGGGAATATTCAGTGGACAGCAAATGGAATCGGTATCTGCCAAGCGGAAGAGATTCAAGACAGTCCCGCTCTTGTCAGTGACGGCTCGGGGGGCGCTATCATTACCTGGGAAGATAGATACAGCGGCACCGGTTATTATGACATTTATGCACAGCGAGTAAATGCCGCAGGCGCCATTCAGTGGACAGTAGATGGAATTGCCATTAGCATTGCTTCACGTGATCAAATAGTTCCTACTCTTGTCGGCGATGGTTCGGGAGGAGCGATCATTACATGGTATGATTTCCGCGACAACATCAGCTACGACGTTTATGCACAACGGGTAAATGCTTCGGGGGTTGCACAATGGACAGCAAATGGAGTAGACATTTGCACAGCGGGAGATCATCAACGCAATCCCTTCATTGTCAGTGACGGTTCAGGAGGGGCGGTTATTACGTGGCGTGATGAGCGTAGCGGCAATGAAGATGTCTATGCACAACGAATCAATTTTACCGGTTCGGTACAGTGGATGACAGACGGAGTTGCTATTTGCACAGATGTAAGTGTGCAGTACGGTCTCCTTCTCGTAAGCGACGGTACGGGAGGTGCAATCATTACTTGGTATGATAATCGCGGAGGTACCGAAGATGTTTATGCACAGCGGGTTAATGGTGTAGGTACGGTTCAATGGACGACAGGTGGAGTTGCCATTTGTTCTGCAACAGGAGTTCAAGCCGGTCCCGTGCCTACTGATGACGGTGAGGGGGGCGCTATCATAGCATGGTATGATGTACGCAATGGGAACTATGATATCTATGCTCAGTCCATCAATGCTTTAGGTTATACTCAATGGGGGACAAATGGAATTGCTGTTAGCACGGCGATACAAAGTCAATACAGTTCAATTCTTGTAAATGACGGTTCCGGAGGAGCGGTCATTGCATGGACTGATTTTCGGACTGGCGGCAGCGACATTTATGCACAAAAAATAGATAAATATAGTTATTTGGGAGATGTGTCTCCAAGCATTGTGAGCGTCCATGACATCATCAATGACCAAGGGGGACGTGTGTCTGTTCTGTGGAATCCGTCATATTTGGATATCTATCCTAATACTAATGTTACAGAGTATGACATCTACCGTGGTGTGAAGCCGTCAGCGTTGTTTGCCGGAGACGTTGCCTTCAATCCTGAAGAATATTTTAAGCAGGAAGAAAGCAAGTTATTGAAAGAGAACGTATATTTGAAGCTCCCGTTGTTTCCCGGCAGCGCCGATATCATTTACTGGGAAAATATGGGGAGTGTGTCAGCAGAATACTTAGAAGGATATTCGGTGAATATCGCCCTCCCCTCCGATTCAGGGCCACAAGGAACGCCATGGTATTATTTCATGATTCGAGCAAAAGGGTATGGATATAATCCGCCCTACTGGAATTCAAAACCGGACAGTGGTTACTCGGTTGACAATCTATCGCCCATGGCTGCTCAAAACCTCGTAGCCTCCGTACAATCCGGCACATCAGTTCTCTTACATTGGAACCACAACAAAGTTGACCCTGATGTCAACTTCTATGAAGTCCATCGCTCCACTTCATCCGGTTTTGTACCGAACCAAGGTACAAAGATTGGCTGGACTTCTGATACAATCTTTACTGATAACGCTCCCGTAAGCGGAAGTACAAATTATTATCGTTTGGTAACGTTTGATATTCATGCAAACCAGAGTGTTCCATCCGCACAAGCCGCTGCCACCATGATTGTGACAACGCAATACACTCTGAATGACAAATGGAATATGATTTCTGTTCCACTCACGGTTGATGATTACACGATGATAACACTCTACCCGACGGCTCTCTCGAATGCGTTTGCATATAGTAACGGATATTACACGCAAGCGACATTACAAAACGGAGTTGGCTATTGGTTAAAGTTCAGTGGTAACCAGCAAGTAACAATGACCGGTTTCTATCGGGAACAAGATGTCATTACTGTACAGGAAGGATGGAACATGATTGGCTCAATTAGTTCATCAGTGGACGTGTCGAACATTACATCCAATCCTCCGAGACTTGTAACGTCGCAGTTCTTCGGATACAACAACGGATATACATCTGCAAGTCAGATTGAACCGGGAAAAGGGTATTGGGTGAAGGTGAATCAGGCGGGAACACTTATGTTATCGTCATTGGTCAATAGTCATTTGTCATTGGGAAAAATCAAGATTGTACCGACTAATGAACTTCCTCCTCCGTCGCCTGAAGGCGACGGCAATAAGCAGGTAATCTCAAACCTCAAACCCGAAACCTTCAGTCTCAGTCAGAACTATCCTAACCCGTTCAATCCGAGTACAGTGATTCATTATCAGTTACCTGTTGATTCGTGGGTGACGTTGAAAGTATTTGATGTCCTTGGTGAAGAAGTGGCAACGCTTGTTGACGGATTACAGGTTGCAGGTTACAGGTTTGTGGAGTGGAATGTATCGGGATTACCGAGTGGAATTTATTACTACCGACTAACAGCCGGTTCATTTACGGAATCGAAAACGCTTTTGTTGATGAAATAATTGACAGACGAACAATGTTCCTTACTTCATTCTTGAGAGAAATCTCAGGAATGAAGTGAGGAGGGCATCTTTTTCCGTATTAGTTGTAGTGGAGTAGCACAATTGAGATAATCCGGATGCGTTCATTATATTCATCACAGAAAAGTTGATGAATGTATGAACAACATATTGTTGCGTGATGAAATAACTCGGAGAGAATTTTTACAGCGAACGTTGTTGGCAACATCGGCAACTGTTCTGTATCCGAATGCTGTTCTTGCTCAGTCTCAAAGGAAGATTGAACGAAAAGGCCCGTCGAAGAAAATTATCATTCTTGGCGCAGGGTTGGCAGGACTTTCGGCAGGATATGAACTTACAAATGCCGGTCATGAAGTAATTATTGTTGAAGCGCGAACGCGTCCGGGTGGTCGTCTGTACACGATGCGCGAACCGTTCTCCGACGGTATGTATGCGGAACTTGGTGCGACGCGCATTCCCGAAAATCATCAATGGACAATGCATTATGTTTCTCACTTCGGACTTGACCTCGATGAATTTCGTCCGACGAATTTGAACGATATGCTTTTCCTTCGCGGGAAACGCATCATCACAAGTCATGGAGAAGAACCTGAATTTCCAGTTGAGTTGACACCCGAAGAAAAAGAATTAGGGGTGATGGGAATGAGACAGAAATATATCAACCCGATTCTTAAAGAAGTAGGAGATGTCACAGAAAAGAATTGGTTACCGCCCGCTTCGTTGTTACACTACGATTCCATGACATGGAGAGAGTTCTTGCGCCATCGTGGAGCGTCTGTGGGCGCAGTTGAACTTCTGACACTCGGACACAGCGCCGGGTTGTATAATGAAGTTTCGGCTCTGCAAATGTTACGCGTCTCCGCCGAAGGTCGGAAGCGACGACAGATGTACAAAATCAGAGGCGGGAACGATAAACTTCCACAGGTATTTGTCGAACGAATGAAGGACATTATTCATTTCAATTCACCCGTAGTAAAAATCGAACAAAATGCTGAAACTGTTCGGACAACAATGTTGAATTCAGGCAAGCAAGAAACAATTGTTGGTGATTATCTTATCTGCACAATTCCTTTCCCCGTACTCAGAACGATTGCTGTCACGCCAGCATTTTCGCCCAATAAGGTAAAGGCAATTGAGAAGTTATGGTACACTTCGATTGCACGGGTAAATCTTCAAACGAAAACCAAATTTTGGTTAGACGAAAACCTCTCCGGATTTGTGCGAACTGATTTACCCATCATGGAAACATGGGACATCAGCCATAATATAGAGGGAAAAAAAGGAATGTTGCTTGCCTACGCGTCGGGAACGTCCGCACAACAAATCTGTGACATGTCGGAGAATGTGCAAATATCTTTTGTTCTTGACCAAATAGAGCAATTCTTTCCACAAATAAAAAAAGAATTTGAGGTAGGGAATTCCTTCTGCTGGCAAAAGGAAGAATGGTCAAAGGGCGCGTGGGCGTGGTTAAAACCGGGACAATATTCAACAATTGCATCATTCCTCTCAACTCCGGAAGGGAGAATCCATTTTGCCGGAGACCATACGTCCGTCTGGTCATCATGGATGCAGGGTGCGTTTGAGTCAGGGTATAGGGCGGCTAACGAGGTAAATAATTTATAAGTCTTCTCTAAAAAGTCTATAACTGGGCAGAAACATCTTGAAAACAAACTAAAATCCCTATGAAACTGTCCGAGAACTATATCAAAAACCTTGCGAAGGTTATAGCCATTAAATAGTTCGATACTCATTGAACTGTATTGGCATATCGAAACGGGAAACCTTCGCAATCTTAGCGCCTGTGTGGATTTCTCGGACAGTTTCTACGGGTCTTAGACGAAATACAAATTACCAAACTATACTTTGTAGATTCGACTCATTTATGACATAACCCTGTTGACATTCTACCTGCAAATGGATATATTTGCACCATCATCTTTTCTATCATCTTTCTCCGTTCTTTTCAGGTTTTTGTTCTTCATATAGTAACATTGTCTCCTTGGATGAGACAGTTGTCGTCTTCATACTCTTCATGAAAAAAACTGTTGCCATATTCTTTTTTTGTTTGATTGTTTGTACTGTCTCCGTTCTCTTCGGACAGCAGTATCAATCTCAATCAATCATCACGACCGAGCAGGGACTTTCCCAAAATACAGTCCGTAGTATTCTTCTGGATTCGCGAGGATTCCTCTGGTTTGCAACAAAAGATGGCCTCAACAAATTTGATGGTTATAGTTTTACTGTCTATAGACATTCTCCAAAATTCTTGAATAGTCTGAGCAATAATCAGGTTTCGAGTCTGTTAGAAGATAAACAGGGGAACATCTGGATTGGCACCGATGAAGGGCTGAATAAGTTTGACCCGTCGTCAGGCATTTTTTCAATCTATCTTCATGATACACTCAACAACAACAGCATTTCAAACAACTCCATCATTTCGCTCTATGAAGACAGGTCAGGAATTCTTTGGATTGGAACGCGAAAAGGACTCAACAGATTCAATCCCGTAAACGGCTCGATTGAACGAGTACAAATTTCGTTGCTGAACCCGGCTGTTTCTGATTGTTCCATCATCAATTCTATTTATCAATCAGAAGATTCTTCCTTATGGGTAGGGACGGCGGCATGTGGTGTCTTCAGATTAGATTGCAAAACTTCTCTGTGGTCTAAAGTGCATTTTCTTACAAGCGATTTGCGAAATGAGTACAATCCAATTGTCGGTCCAATCATACAAGACCGATTCGGAACAATTTGGATAGGAACATACGGCGGTGGGTTATTTATGCTTGATACTCAGAAAGGAATGTTAAAATCATTCAAGTCCGGTAAAATAAATCCGGGGGGAATAAGGAGTGCTTTCGTTACTGCTCTTGTACATCTTAATGATAGCAGTATCATCGTCATCTGCCGTAATACGATTGATATTCTCAATGTTCGAACGCACAGTGTGAACAGTCTTTCCATGAACGAATATCAGGCGGCGTCTCTCTCTTTACTAATAGACAACAGCGGAATTCTCTGGATTGGTACCGATGGTTCCGGAATTTATAAACTGATTCCTGTCAGAAAATCATTTCGTATTGTTCGCATGAGTGATAGCACTCGGAGTGGTTTAAGTTTTTCGAGTGTTCGTTCAATCTATCAGGATAGCGATGGCGAATTGTGGGTTGGCGGATATATCGGAGTGAACAAGAAACAGTGGATGCATCCACAAGAAACAACAGGATTCTCACGTAATGAATGGGAACTAGTTTCTCCTCTCTCAGGCGTTATGCCGTTTTGTTTCGTTGAAGACCCGTTCGAGAAAAAGGAACTGTGGATTGGAACAGAAGGGGGCGGCGTGATTCGATTTAATAAACAGACCGGCATCAAGACTATCTATTTCAAAAAGGGTACAGAACATTTTTTCCCAAGCGCATATTGTATGAGAATTCTTGTCACTCGAACAAAGAAGATTTTTTTTGGCGCGAAGACCGGTTTGTACAGATGGAATCCCGATACAAGCGGGTTTGACAGTTTCACCCATGAACCGGAAAACAAATTTTCAATCAATGAAGGTGCAGTGAAAGCGCTTTGTGAAGACAACGAAGGAAAACTCTGGGTCGGAACGATGAAATCAGGCATCTCAATTTTCAATCCTTCGACAAACAAGTTTGAACGATTCACTTCGCAACGTAATGTGCCGACGAGTTTGAGCGATAATCATGTCAACGTCATTTATCAGGATGCGCAGGGCACGATGTGGGTCGGGACTTCGGCCGGCTTGAATAAATTTAATAGCACTGAGCGAACGTTTTACACATATTCGATTGCCGACGGACTTCCGAACGATTGCATTTACGGAATTTTGGAAGATGAACGGGGAAATCTGTGGCTCAGTACAAACAGAGGAATTTCGATGTTCAATCCTTCAACTGAACAATTTACCAACTACGACCGGTTCGATGGTTTGCAGGGAGATGAATTTAATTCTCATGCGTATTTCAAAAACACACGCGGTGAAATGTTCTTCGGAGGTTTGAACGGGTTTACTGTTTTCTTCCCTAATGAAATACAATTCAACCCAACA
>JACPVN010000432.1 GCA_016191715.1 Ignavibacteriota bacterium
AAAGACGGCATCATGAATTCCGATTGGATGAACATTGACGGCGGCGACGGATTTTATTGTGTGTTCGACCCAACTGATTCAAACATCGTCTATGCAGAAGCACAACAAGGATATGTCTATCGCTTTAATTTGAAAACCGGTGAAGCGAAGGGTTTACGGCCTGAGCCGGCAGAAGGTCAAAAAACTTTTCGCTTTCACTGGAACTCGCCGCTCATCGGAAGCGTGCATCAAAAAGGCGCGCTGTATATTGCTGGCAATCGTGTCTTCAAGTTGACAGAGAAAGGAGAAAAGTTCAGAGTCATCAGCCCCGACCTTTCGACACAGCATCCGGATAAAACAGTTACGACGGGAAGCGGCGCTGAGAATTTTGGGGTTGTGTACACACTTGCCGAGTCGCCAATCATGAATGGATTTTTGTGGGCAGGAACGGATGATGGGAAACTCTGGCTCACGGAAGATGACGGAGCGAACTGGACAGACCTGACAAAGAATCTTCCAAAAGAAATTCAAGGACAGTGGTTCAGCAGAATCGAAGCGAGCCATTTTGATGCGAAGGTTGCGTACCTTGCAGTGGATGCTCATCGCTCAGGAAACTACTCGCCGCTTGCTTTTAAAACAACTGACGGAGGAAAAACTTGGGAAAGTATCGCGAACAATCTGCCAACAGATGGTCCGGTAAAAGTTATACGCGAAGATTTGAAAAACCCGAATCTGTTGTTTGCAGGAACGGAGTTCAACTTGTTTGCAAGTTTGAACGGCGGCGCATTGTGGATGAAGTTTGCCGATATACCAACCGTAGCAGTTGATGATATTCTTGTTCACCCGCGTGAAAATGATGTAGTGATTGCAACACACGGACGCAGTTTGTTTGTTGTTGATGATATCAGTCCGTTGCAGGAACTTGCCGACAGTGTGTTGGCAAAAGAAGCGCATCTCTTTTCGATTCGTCCGGCATTTGGTTCGTATTTGCTTTCCGGCTGGGTGGATTGGAGTGGTGTCGGGCAGTTTCACGGGGCGAATCCGCCGGAAGGAGCAATCATCAATTATTACATAAAAGAATTTACAGGTGAAACTGCGAGAATCTCCGTAACAAATTCTGCCGGACACGTTGTTGCAAATCTTTCCGGTGCTGGAACTCCAGGAATCAATCGCGTTGTGTGGGATTTGAAACAAACAAAAGATTTACTGACGGACTACGGTGGCGAAGGACAAAAGTTTGTAAAGTCAGGTGAATATACTGTGACGATAAGTTTTGGAAAATCAAAGAGCGAGCAGAAGGTGAAGGTAGAGATTGCGGAAGGAATTGAGACACGGTGATTGGTGATTGAGTCATTTACGATTGTATCATTGTCCTTCGATGCTTGATCCTCGATATTTGATATTGAGATGCTTGCCCGCTCAACGAGTCGTAGACCACAGGAGGGTGAGTATGAGTAAAATCTTTTTTGTTGTCTTTGTAGCTTGTGTTGTATTTTTAGGATGTCAAAAAAAGGAACAGGCGAGTCAATGGTCAACGGAAGATAGTCTTCGGATTGTAAATGAGATTGTGAAGCATCGGCAGGAGATAGAATCGTTTTTTAGGAATCATCCTGATTCTCCTTTTAATCAAGACAGTGCCACACATTTTTCGGGAATCAAATGGTACGATCCCGATGTACGTTATTATTTCAAGTCAAGACTTTTCCGACATAATAAATCAGAGCAAGTAAAAGTCCACGGCACAAAAGGAGAGGAGCGAACATACGTGAAGTACGGATATTTCAAAATGGAGTTTCCTGCCCATCCGGCAGGCGAGGAAGATTCCGAATACACACTGAATGTTTATAAAGATGCAGATGCGGCGAGTAATTATTTATCTGTTTGGTTTACTGATGAAACGACCGGGAAGGAAACGTACGAAGTCGGTCGGTATGTTGAAATCGGGAATGAAGTTGCAGACCCGAATTACAAGTACACGCTCGATTTCAATAAGGCGTTCAATCCGTATTGTGCGTATAGCGCGAAGTATAGTTGTGCGGTTCCGAGGAGGGAAGACCACCTGGCATTCGCGGTGAGGGCAGGGGAACTCAAGTATCACGAATAATTTGTTGGAAGGTTTTCCCGATTTTGACTGAAAATTAAATTTCATGTTGATGTTACAATGAAATAGTTGATTTTCAAGAGAGGAATCTTTACCTTTTCATAGCATAATCTTTTGAAACAATAACTTTTTTTTGAGTTTGTGATAAAACGTACAGTTCTCATACTATCATTGATGACTTGTTCTTTTCTTTCTTTACTCACTGCTCAGTGGGAATGGCAATATTATTCTCCTACCGGAAATAATCTTAACGATGTTGTCTATCTCCCGTCAGGGATTATTGTCACTGTTGGTGAACGAGGTATGATTCTTCGTTCGACGGATGATGGAAGTACATGGGCAATTGTACCATCCGGTACAACCGCGAATATCAATCGTGTTCGTGTATTGCAAGACAGCGTGCTCGACATTGCGATGCAACTTGTTGCATTTACCGATAGTAATACACTCAGTTCTACAGATAGTGGTGCAAGTTGGCAACTATCACAAGTTGTATTGCTCGATGAGGTAATTAGCGGTCATAAAATATTTGTTCTTGTCTATAATGAATTATTGTATTCAGATGATGGAGGGATGACATGGTCCAGTTTACCATTACCCGCAAAATACAATAAGTTGTATGCGGATCCGATGAATCAACTATGGATTTTGGGAAGAGGTAGTGTCCTACGTTTAAATGGTTTGTTTTTAGAGGAAATGAAAGATTCAATTAGCAATGACCATTCACCTTACTTTGCGTACACTTCTATATATTTCACCGATTCATTAAACGGTTGGTTAACGGCATCAGATAATTTTCTGAATTCATATGATGCACTCCTTTTCAAAACTTCCAACGGTGGAACACATTGGCAACTGAAAAAAACTTTTTGGTATGGGTTTTCAATTAACAACATAAATTTTCTTGACTCGTTAAACGGATGGATGATACTTGGTGGCGGATTGGTTCAAACAACGGACGGAGGAAATACGTGGCTTTCATCGCAAGCCACAAACGTTACGTCGTTTGCTTTGAAAGATTCCTTACATCTTATTACCGTAGGGAATGTAGGAACAATCTTCCAAACAAATAATGGAGGAATCGCTTGGATACGACGCAACGGAGGTGAACCTCAATCGTTCGGCAATGTGTTTTTTGTGAATAGATGGATCGGTTACATCGGTGATAATAGTTCGCCCCAGATATTCAAAACGACTGATGGGGGATTCTCATTCTCAAAACAGCAATTACCAGACAGCGGTATGGGAGTACAAGGAATCTTTTTCATCGACTCGTTGCGAGGTTGGGTCACCCTTATGGAAGAGTATGGACAATGGGGATCCATTGCCGCAACAACTGATGGCGGACTCAACTGGAATAATCAAACGGGCAGAGTCCGCTTTCGCATTCATGATATCTGGTTCACAGACTCGCTACATGGTTTTGCCATCACAGGTGGCGGCAGCATCCGCACAACGAGTGATGGCGGAACGACATGGTCCTTCGATACTTCGGGTGAACCCGAATATGCTGGGGAGTATCAATGTATTCAATTTCTTAACAGACATATTGGGTGGATAGGCGGACCTTACATATACAAGACAACCAATGGCGGCATGACTTGGTGTAAAAAAGAAGTGGATAAGACTAGCGATGTCACCATCACTGGATTGTCAATTGTCGATTCTCTCAATCTTTGGGCGGTGAGCAGTAACAGGAAGCTACCTTACATCCCTCCGAAACTTCATTACACAACTGATGGTGGAGAACGCTGGTGTTCACTTAATCCGCCGACGAACGGATGGCTTTATGATGTTTGGTTTGCAACTCCCGAACGAGGATACATCGCGGGTGAAAATGGAATTTATAAAACTATCGACGCCGGAAAAACCTGGATGAAAGAAAAAACACCTGTTGAGCGGAGTATGAAAAGATTGTTCTTTACAAATCGTCATGAAGCGTGGGCAGTCGGAAGGAATGCCATCTTTCGCAATTCTAACATTAACATTATGGACGGATACTCGAAGTTTGTTGAAGTCGTAGCAGACAAACCTGCCTATCGAGCAAATGAACCTGTTGTTGTGACGGTGCGTTACCGCAATTATTCCGATTCGACTGTAACGTTGAACTTTACTTCAACTTGTCAGCACAATTTCTGTATTGGTGGTCAACAATGTTTGTCTGACTCACAAGGATGTAGAGATATGCTGACTGAAGTAACGCTACAACCGAGAGAAATTGCTTCCTATACTGATACAATTTCTAACACATATTCATTAGGCATTCATCGAATTGTTGGTTGGGTTGGCGACCCAATGCCCGGTGCTTTGTACGGTATTGATACGACTTCGTTTACTGTTTATTCGGATTCCATGACGATTTATCTTTCACCAGACTGGAATTTGGTTTCGTTACCGATGCTTGTTGCTGACAATAAAGTGAGGTCTCTCTTTCCAAGAGCTGTTTCCACGGCCTTTACATATTCCAAAAAATACCAGAGGTCCGATTCATTGCAAGTTGGACGGGGATACTGGTTGAAGTTTGGAAACGAAGATTCTATAGTTTTGAATGGAGTTCCAATACTTGCAGAGACAATTTCTGTTATTCAAGGATGGAATATGATTGGTTCCATCAGTGTACCAATTGAGAAAAGTTCAGTTGAGAGTCTCCCAGGGGGAATAATTTCTTCACCGTTTATAGGATTAGATTGCGGCTATTCCGGATGTGATGCGTATATAAGACCTGGCAAATCATATTGGGTGAAAGTAACAGAGAATGGTAAAATTATTCTGAGAACAAAATAATAGTTGATGTAACTTAGTACTACAAATTGAAAGTAAACCCACAGATTAATAATGCTGGAGAGAAAAAATATCAATGGGAATCCAAAACAGTGGCTTTGTAAATTCATCTTTTTTCCATATCTTTATCGCCACTCAATCACGATGTCCTGCGTTGAGTTCCTATCTTATGTAATAATCAGACGGAACAATTAATAATAACGACTGCAAAATAGCAGAAAAGACATTGGTTTTATGGTGTCCATAGTTTCGTCCCGGTAGCCATCGGGAAACGCCATGTCGTGGCACCTAATTACAATAAAATTTTACATGGTGCCCATAGTTCAGCTGGTTAGAACGCCAGGTTGTGGCCCTGGAGGTCGAGGGTTCAAGTCCCTTTGGGCACCCCACATA
>JACPVN010000433.1 GCA_016191715.1 Ignavibacteriota bacterium
CTCATTCAGGTTGCACACAACGTTATGATTTGTGAAAACACCGTCATTGCTGCACAAGCGGGAATTTCCGGTAGTACAAAGGTTGGAAAGAATTGCGTCATCGCCGGGCAGGTCGGTTTGGTCGGACACATTACGCTTGGAGATAAAACGACAATTGGCGCGCAATCGGGAGTTTCCAAATCAGTGAATGAAACAGGAACAACTATCTTTGGTAGTCCGGCAAAAGAAGTACGTCATGCATTTCGAATTCAAGGTGCAATTCAACAATTACCGGATTTACTTGTTGAAGTCCGTTCTCTTCGTAACGAAGTCGAGCGATTAAAATCAGAGAAAGAAAAATCAACATAACACTTGTTAATGGAAAAATATCAGCACACAATAAAGCATCCCGTTACTCTTGAAGGAATTGGTTTACATACAGGCGTAAATACGACGATGACGTTCAAACCGGCGCCGCCGGATTACGGAATTCGTTTTCAGCGGGTTGACTTGCCGGAGAAACCGGAAGTGCCTGCTCTTGCCGACTATGTTGTTGAAGTTGCCCGCGGAACCACGATCCAATTTGGCGAGGCAAAAGTTTATACGACGGAACACATTCTTGCCGCGTTGGTTGGATTACAGATTGATAATGTTATCATCGAGTTGAACAACATTGAGCCGCCCATTTGCGATGGTAGCGCGAAACACTTTGTTGATGTCCTGCTTCAAGCGGGAATAGAACAACAACAGGCGCTTCGGGATTATTTGGTGGTTGATGAAACTATCCGATATGTTGATGAAAAAGACGGCGTGGACATCGTGGCACTACCGACGGATGATTATCGTCTCACCGTGATGATTGATTATTCAAACCCCGCGCTTGGAAGTCAGCATACGGGATTGTTCAATCTCGAAAAGGAATTTATAGAAGAGTTTTCTTCAGCACGCACATTTTGTTTTCTCCATGAGGTAGAACATTTATATGAACGCGGGTTGATTCAGGGAGGCAATCTCAACAATGCCATCGTCATTGTTGACAGAGAACTTCCCCGAAAAGATATTGACAGAATCACAAAAAAACTTGGTATCCGTGATGCCATTGTTATGGACAAAGGCGGAACGCTCAATAACAAACAACTTCACTACAAGAATGAACCTGCCCGACATAAACTCCTCGATTTGATGGGAGACCTTGCGCTCATTGGTGCGCCGCTCAAAGCACAGATTCTTGCCGCTCGTCCAGGACATGCAAGCAATGTAGAGTTCGCGAAGAAAGTCAGGAAGAAATATCTCCAGCATAAATTGGTTAAGAAGTATCAACTCGAAGGAAAACAGGGGACGGTGTTTGACGTTAGTGCGCTCCAGCGAATTCTCCCGCATCGTTTTCCGTTTCTCCTGGTTGATAAGATAATCGAATTCAAACTTGATGAAAAAATAGTCGGTGTAAAAAATGTCACCATGAACGAATGGTTTTTTGAAGGACATTTCCCCGGCAAACCGGTTATGCCCGGCGTGTTAATCATTGAAGCGATGGCACAGACCGGAGGTGTGTTGTTGTTGAACGGTGTTGAAAATCCTGATGGGAAACTCGCTATGTTCACAAGCATCAACAACGCGAAATTTCGCCGACCAGTTGTCCCTGGTGATACGTTGGTGATGGAAGTGACGATGCAAAACCGTCGTGCAAGAATGGCGCAGATGAATGCCAAGGCATTTGTTGAGGGTGTCTTAGCCGCAGAAGCAGATTTAAGCGCTGCGATTGTTGACAGAACAACACTTCCCGGTTCCTCCAATCCACAATGATGAAAATGAAAAAGTATGAGTACAACAATTGATTCCAGAGCCGTTGTCAGTCCGAATGCACAAATCGGTTCCGATGTCGTCATCGGTCCGTTCAGTGTCATTGAAGATGATGTTATTATCGGGCGGGGAACACGCATCGGTTCGGGCGCAGTGCTTGCAAAAGGAACACGTGTCGGAGAGGAATGTAAAATTCACCATGGAGCAGTGCTTGGAACTGTTCCACAAGATTTGAAATTTCATGGTGAAGAATCGTTGCTCGTTGTTGGCGACCAGACGACGGTCAGGGAATATGCAACAATAAACCGCGGAACATCAGCAACCGGCAAAACGAAAGTTGGTAGTCATTGCTTCATCATGTCGTATGCTCACGTTGCTCACGATTGTGAGGTCGGCGATTATGTCATTCTTGCAAATTCCGTCAACATGGCGGGACATGTGAAGATTGAAGACCATGTTGTCATTGGCGGCATGGTGCCGATTCATCAGTTTACGCGCATTGGTCGTCATGTGATGATAGGCGGAGGATTTCGTGTCTCGAAAGATATTCCGCCATACGCGCTTGCAGGTCACGACCCGCTCATGTTTGAAGGATTGAACTCAGTCGGATTGCGCCGGAGAAACTTTTCTCCTGACGTCATTCGAAACATCGAACACGCATACGAAATAATTTATCACAGAAAAATAAATGTTTCGCAAGCGCTTGAGACAATCAAAAAAGAAATGCAAATGACCGAGGAAGTGAAACACATAGTGGAATTTATCGAAGCGAGCAAACGAGGCATCATTCCTGCGTACCGATGAAGTGGCAGTTACTTCAAACAGGATTTCTTTCAGGCGAACTCAACATGGAAATAGATGTTGCGCTTGCAGAACGTTTGAATGAAGAGCAAGGAGGAGCAGTCTTACGATTGTATGGGTGGAATCCACCGGCAATTTCCATCGGCTACAATCAGGATATAAGTGAGTTTGATGCCAAAAAACTTGCACATGCAGGAATTGATTTGGTACGAAGACCGACAGGCGGTCGGGCAATTCTTCATTGGAACGAATTAACCTACAGCGCCATCATGCCGATTGAACAAAAAGGGCTTAAAGAAATTTATCACTACTTAAATTTAGGATTGCTTGAAGGAGTTCGTTTGTTGGGTATTGAGGCAGAACTTTTTGATTCAGGTAGTACAACAAGTCAGATGTATTACCAAACAACTTCAGCCGCGTGCTTTTCAAGCACAGCAAATTCAGAAATTCAATATCAAGGGAGGAAGTTGATTGGAAGCGCTCAACGAAAAATCGGAAATGTGGTTCTCCAGCACGGGTCGCTATTGTTGGGACCTCAGCATCTTGAAATTAGTTCGATGTTGAGTGATGAAAATATCGCGCGACAGAGTTCCATGAAACAACATTTGCTTGAACATGCGATTGATGCAAAAACTATTCTCGGAAGAGAAGTGACATTTGAAGAATCTTCGATCTGTATTCGAGCAGGATTTGAACGAGCGCATGATATTACATTTGAAGAACCGTCAGATTTAATTCTCGACGCTATTACAATTCAGACAACAGTACAGTAAAATTGAACATGAAAAACAATAAGACAAAACAAAAGCCGCGTGTCGTAACAACGAAAACAGTTTTGAAGATGAAACAAACCGGAGAAAAAATCTCCATGCTCACCGGTTATGATTTTCTCGTCGCCAAATATTTAGATGAAGTGGGAATTGATATCATTCTCGTCGGCGATTCGCTTGGAAATGTGGTACAGGGATACGAAACGACATTGCCAGTCACGGTTGATGACATGATTTACCATGCGAAGGCGGTAAAGCGAGCGGTAAAGAATGCGTTGATTGTTGTGGATATGCCATTCATGTCTTTTCAAACAAGCACCGATGATGCAGTTCGAAACGCAGGAAGAATTATGAAGGAAGTCGGGGTCGGTGCGGTAAAACTAGAAGGAGGCGCGTACATTGCTGATATTGTCAGGCATTTGGTAAAAGTTGGCATTCCTGTCATGGGACATTTGGGATTGACTCCGCAGGCAATCAATAAGTTCGGAACGTATGAAGTTCGTGCAACGGATGATGCAGAAGCAGAAGAATTGGTGAACGATGCGAAAGTGCTTGCAGAAGCCGGTGTGTTTGCCATCGTATTGGAAAAAATTCCATCCGAACTTGCTAAGCGCGTAACCGATTCAATTCCTGTTCCTACCATCGGCATCGGCGCGGGAACGGATTGCGACGGACAGGTTCTCGTTGTATATGATATGCTTGGATTGACAGAAGAATTTAAGCCGCGATTTGTTCGACGATACGCTGAACTCGCGAATGTTATGCGTGGTGCGTTCAAACAATATATTGATGATGTGAAGTCGCAAAAGTTTCCGTCAGACAAAGAGAGTTATTAAAACACACCCCTGTATCCTCTCTCAAGAGGGGACATATTATTCCCCTTCTTGTCCCAAAGGGATGCCTTTGGCAGAGGGGTTAGGGGTGGGTCTGAACGGCTAAACAAATTTTATATATTTATTGTGGAGAAATCTAATAAATAACAAATGAACAAATCAAAATCAAAACGACTTCGCATCTTAGTTTCAAACGATGACGGCATTGATTCAGCAGGCATCTTTGCTCTCGTGCGGGAAATGAAGAAACTCGGTGATGTTACCGTTGTTGCTCCGCATAAACAACAGAGTGCAGTCGGACACGCCATCACAATGAATTACCCGTTGCGAGTCAGTAAGTTTAACAAGAACGGAAAGTTTTTCGGTTACGCTGTGGAAGGAACACCTGCCGATTGTGTGAAATTAGCCGTGCGTTCGTTGCTTCCTTTGCCTCCGGATTTGGTTGTCTCCGGAATCAATCACGGTTCGAACACGGCAATTAATATCATTTATTCCGGAACGGTCTCTGCCGCAACCGAAGGAACAGTGTTAGGGATTCCATCCATCGCTGTTTCATTGACTTCATACAAGAGCCAGGATTTTCTATTTGCCGCGAAGTTTGCGCGGAAACTTTCAACGCTTGTTTTGAAGAAGGGATTGCCAAAAGCAACTTTATTGAATGTCAATGTCCCGGCAGTTCCTGAACATCAAATCAAAGGAATAAAAATAACCCGACAAGGAAAGACAAACTGGAACGATACCTTCGACACTCGTCTTGACCCGTACAAGAATACGTACTATTGGCTCACGGGCGAACTTGAAATCTTAGACCACTCGGAAGACACAGACCAGATTGCCGTGATGAAGAAGTATGTATCCGTCACTCCGATTCATTATGATTTGACGGATTATACTTTGCTGGAGACATTATCCTCATGGGGAGTGGAGAAAGTACGGTAACAGTGTAGTTACCCAACAACAAATCGAATAACGATACTTGCCAACGTCGCAAACTGAATTATGGTTGCGACGTTTTTGTTTTTCTGCTTGATGAATTTCCAACCAAGCGCTATCAAGTACATTGCGACAACCAACCCGACAGTGAGTCCGATACATTCAACGTAACCGAGTGTAGGACCGAAAAACCGGATGAAACTCCATTCAAATGTATGTCCATACACAACAAGCAAATGGACGACATACACAAGTAATGACTCGGTTCCGATTACTGTCACTGCTTTTCTGACAAAGCCGGAAGGAAGATGTTCAACGAACCAACATCCGACAAGTAATAAACAAACGATGCCAAATCGAACAAAGAAAAACTCAGGACTTGCGTTCCAGAAATTATGATTCGGATAAACAGTCCATGGAAGCCATTCAAACATTAAAGAAAGTACTATGGCAATAATTGCCAAACCTGCTACTGTTAATTTCAACGTTGTCTGATTCATTATTGTCTTCATTTTTGGGAGAATGAAAGTTCCGAACACCATCCCTCCAATCAGAAATGCAGACCAAGGAAAAAGCGGGAACTGCGATTGATAGTTGATGGAAAAATACGGACGAAGCAGTGTAGGAAAGTCAGAGTAATCTACTGCACGAATAAGCGGAGCGAGAAATACAATCAATAAACCTAGAAGCGATAAGATGATGTGATAATGTTTTTGATTTTTGATGAGGGGAATCAGGAGGGCTGAACCCAAAAGTGTCAGACTGATGACATGCAGAATATCGGATTGAAAGAATGTTTCCCATTGGTACTCGTCGGACAAATTCATCATTCCGCCAAGTGAGAAAAGCGGAAGGTGGAGGGAATAGCCGATAATAAGAATGAAGAATAATCGTTTACAGTACAGCCAAAATGATTTGCTGAAGAAAGTGTACTCAGTCCATTTTCGTTGCAAGGTAATTGCGAAAGCGAAGCCGGCACAAAAAAGAAACGACGGAGCGACGAGTCCGTTGAAAAATGTGAGATAAATAAAGGGAGTTTGCTCGCGAAGCGACGGCATGAGTAACGCATTTACAACATGGGTTTCAATCATAAGGATGACTGCCCAGCCACGAAGCAAATCAACAAAAGAAATTCGTTGTGTGGTTGGTAATGATTGGGACAATTGGAAAGGAGAATTACTTTTTCAATGTAGCAAAAATTGCCTCAGCGAGTTGATCCAAATCAACAGGTTTTGTAAAGTACTCCGTTGCGCCCAGGGAAGTCCCGTATTTTTTCGAGAGCGGGTCTTCGACTGCAGTAAGAAAGAAAAACGGAACAACAGAAAGTCGGTTGATTTTTTTTACGTGTTGAAAAAATTCAAATCCGTTCATCGGTTCCATTTTTAAGTCTGTGATGATGATGTCTGGAGTGAACGATTTGAGTCGTTCAAGCGCATCGGCAGGGTTATCGGTAGTGATAACATCAATATCATGGTCTTTTAATCCTTCCGAAAGTATTTTCAGAATAACTCTATCATCATCCACAAAAAGGACAAGTGGTTTCATCTTCTCAGTAAATTGTTGTTGTACGGTTTCAGTTACATGCAATAGTAGCAGGAAAAGGGAAGAAAAACAAATTCACCAACTAATGGAAAAGAAGGAGTAAACACAAACAGGTCCGGGAGGAATGTCCTCTCGGACATGCTCGTCATCGAACAGTGTGAAGTATAAACCGTACTCTTTTCACTATTGAAGAATCATCATCTTTGTTTGGTCAGTAAACGATCCGGCTTGCAAACGATACACATATAATCCACTGCCAAGATTCGTAGCATCGAAATTTACAGAGTGGAATCCTGCATCTGTATTGTTTTCCATATGATAGTATTCTTTAATTATGATTGTTTAGAACGGAGTAATTTTTTTGTATTTGTATTTAAGTAGAACTAGAGAGATTATATAAAAGTTGTTCATTTTTTTCATCAACTCTTCCATCTGATTGTTCCTTAACTCATCACGCACCGCACCCACCACACCCGCCTCCACATCCACCACCACAACCACCTCCACAGCCGCCCCCACACCCACCTCCTGTGATTCCGAAATAATGTGTTGATTTCTCCGGTTTAGGCAGTGGCTGAAGCAACGGAAACAGACATTGCCACCATGCGTTGTTACATGCAATTGCAGAAAGACCGAACATACCCACCGCAAGTATTAGTTCAGAGTCAGACAAAATCTCAGGCCGAACATCAATAACACTCTGAAGGCGATCATTTCGAACACGTTGTTCTTTCAGAAATTGTTCGCCGGCGAGCGTACGGGCAGATATTTCTCTTTCCTTAACACAAAGTCATGTATAGATGAAAACATTTACTATACACAAGGCAATAAGAAATTCCACAGGGCGGTTCCGTAGAATTCCAATAGAAATTTTGATTCCTCCTATTAACAATAGTATTATGAGAATGTAAAGTGGAATATCGCGATGAATCATCGCTTTCCATTTAGATAACATTAAATGTAATTCTTCAAGTCGTTGTCTAATGTTATGAATCGCTGTAATATTTTTCTCGCGAATCATATCTATCGTTATCCCAGATTGCGTTTTACCTGATTGAAGTTCTATGATGTGAAAGAGTTCTTTAAGAACCGGATGTGCGTTAGTAGGTATAGGGCTTGTAACTCGAAACGTCTTATCGGTTGAATGAATAGAGGTTAATTGATGTCGCCGTAGAACAGAGAGCGCACTGTTAATAACTGCATCAAAACCGCCGGAAAGATAAGCAAGATCAAAGGGATGCAGTGCGTTTGGAAGCGCTTCTGTTTCTGATACTAATCTCGGAATAAAATAACGAAAAAGAAAAGCCAAAAGTACTCCGAAACCCGATATCAAAATAAAAAACAATAGAAACTCTTGCCCGGGTAAATCAAATATATTGACGAAGAAATCCATCTTGATACTCACTCTTTCATCCGATGTACAATATCAATTGTTGTATTGATGACAATAATTACGCGAGCAAATAGTTCTGCATTGTTTGTATCATGAGTGGCTTGATGGCGAATTTCTGATATGAGGAGGAGACATTCCTTATCCAGACCGAATATCGTTGCAGCATGAGTGAAAACTTCTGCGGTTGTTCTGAGTGAAGGATCTTCCTTGCAAGCAAGTTGAAGAAGGGATTCGAACGCTACTTTAAGAGGGATTACAGTTTCCTTAAGAACGGCTCGCACAGAAAGAGAATCGTCAAACGAAACGATGTACTGACGGCGTAATCGTAAGGCAAGATTCCATAATTCCTGTTCAATTCTCTTTCGTACTTCTTCAGGATGTATTTGATGTTCCAAGAATGGATCATCTCCGAGCAAGAGAATATGATGTTTTTGAATATCCAGGAATTTTGTAGGAAAAATTTTGATGATAGTCGGGATTTCCCGTGCCTGCAAGATGAAAGGTTCGACAAGTATTTGTCTCCATCCTTGTCGAAGTACTTGTGCAATTTCGCCAAGTGAGGAGGGAGTGCTATCTTCGAGTATAATAATAAGATTTATATCGCTCTGCGTTTCTCTGTAACGATTGCGCGCTAAACCGCCATACAATAGTATTCCCCTAAGATTATTTTTTGATTGAGAAATGAGGTCATGGCAAAGGACTTTTAATGAATGTTTAATTGGTTCGGGAAGCTGAAGTTTCTGTAGTTCTTCGTCTTTAAACTGTTTGTCCATGGATATTCCTTTCGATATTGATTAACGAAATAATGTTCATACTATTTTTTATATACACTCATAAGTTACGGGTTGTTCATTTGGTACCAGCCAACATCCCGGATCCGCTCCGAAGAGGTCACCGGTCATCGCATACGAAAGACATCGCAGACCACCTCGACA
>JACPVN010000434.1 GCA_016191715.1 Ignavibacteriota bacterium
CCCAAGATTAGATATCCCTGGCTTTATGCCTCTAAAGACCCGTAGAAGATTACTACGTTGATAGGCCACAGATGTAAAGGTAGTAATACCTGAGTCGAGTGGTACTAATAGGTCGTGAGACTTAACCAATAATTTTTATTGATACACAAGATTCTACCCGTTCCCAAAGAGAACACTTGTTGACAGGCAACTGCATCAACAATTTGGATTGAAGTATTTGATTGTGAAGTAGTCCCGCTTTGGCGGGGCGACTCTTCTAAGATTTTTTCTGGCGACTATGCCGCGGGTGAAACACCTCTTCCCATTCCGAACAGAGCAGTTAAGCCCCGCAGGGCCGATGGTACTTTGCTTGTAAGGGCACGGGAGAGTAGGTCGTTGCCAGGAATTTAGTTTGAAAATCCCATCCCGATTTATTTCGGAATGGGATTTTTTTATTGGTAGAAAATGGAATGTATTTGTGCTGCAATTACTTTCAATCTTGAAATCTAAGAAACCCTTTTGTATCTTGATCCAGCATTATGAAGTTCATAGAAACAGCAGTGAAAATTCAGAGAATCAAGATTCGATTGTTCTTGTTAGTAATTATTTCGTCAACCTTCCTCTCGGCGGAAATATTACCAATAAAAAAATATACAACAACGGATGGCTTACCTCAGGACAACATTAACCGGATTGTCCAAGATTCACGGGGGTTTCTCTGGTTCTGTACTGCAGATGGTCTTTCAAAATTTGACGGATATTCCTTCTCAAACTATTCTCTTGAACAGGGACTTCCTCATCGAAACATTAACGATGTATTAGAAAGTCGCAGTGGAACGTATTGGATTGCTACCTCAGGCGGGCTGTGCGAATTTCACCCCGATGGTGTGGTACGATCAGGTGGACCAATTCAGTTCTTCACTGTTCATTCTCTGGGCAAGCAAAGATACTCTACGAATGTCTCTGTAATAGAAGAAGATAGTGAGGGTGCTATATGGTGCGGAACTCAAGCTGGTTTATTCCGCGTAACCACAACAGCGGGGAGGGTGTCATACGAATTTATAGAGATCGGATTGCCACTCAATACGTTCGAATCAGCATTGGTAAATTCCTTGTTGTTCGATCGAAGAGGTGCATTGTGGATCGGCACAGAAAGCGGGTTGTTCTGCCGCTTACCGAATGGACAAATCGAACGCTACACAACTCTACATGGACTCCCTTCTAATGGCATCAAGACAATCGCATCGGATTCTCATGGTGCAATTTTTGTAGGAACGCCTTACGGTGCTTGCCGATTAGTTGGAGAATCAAGTTTTAGTCGTTACAGAGTTTCCCATAAGTTCACGACACGCGAAGGTTTGCGTAACAATTGGGTCGGCTCATCCTATGTATCCTCGAAGGGAAGAGTATGGTTCGGTACTGTCGAGGGAATAAGCCAGATCTATTTGTCGGAACAAACTCCTACGGTTATTAAAACATACACGAAAGCACATGGTTTAAGTGACGTTAGCATTTCGACAATTATGGAGGACAATATGGGAAATCTGTGGTTTGGAACTGAGAGCGGTGGCGCTATGAAGTTAGCGAAAAATGGATTTACAACTTTTCTAAAGGAAGACGGCATTAGTAATGAACGTATTGGGAGTATTATTGAGAGTAAAAGCAGCGAGTTGTCCCTTTTTGGAAGTAACATGCCACTATTCATTAATACGTTCAACGGGGATCGTTTTACGAGGAGAAAAATAAATTTACCCCGTCAAATTTCGGGGCTTTCATGGGGATGGAACCAAACGCACTTCCAGGATCATCTTGGCGAGTGGTGGATACAAACGTCACAGGGTCTCTGTCGCTTTCCGAAATCTGAGAACATTGAGCAGTTGTCCAACACAAGTGCCATAGCTGTGTATACGACGAACGATGGTTTGTGCGGTAACGCGATATTTCGTCTGTTTGAGGACTCACGCGGCGATATTTGGATTAGTACGCTCGACAATCCTGAATGTGTCCTGACACGATGGGAACGTAGTTCCGGTCGCTTTCATCGGATTGCTATACGTGATAGCATCTTTACGACAGCCCCCACTGCATTTAGAGAAGATAACATTGGTACTCTTTGGATCGGATTTTATGGAGGCGGATTAGTCAGAATCAAAGGTGAGCAGTATAAAACTTACACAGCAATTGATGGTCTGCCTGCGGGGTTGATAAGAGATTTGCATTTTGATAGGATGAATCGATTATGGATCGCGACTTCTCAGGGAGGTGTTGGATTGCTTGATGATGTACAAACCATGCAGTTACAATTCAAGAGGTTTACTGTTAACGAAGGTTTGAGTAGTAATGACGTTCGATGCATAACTGAAGATCTCATGGGCAGGATTTACATCGGAACAGGAAGAGGTGTAGATCGTCTTGACCCGTCAACAGGTCATATAAAACATTTTACCACCGCCGATGGACTTGCAAACACTTCTCTCAGTGTTGCGTTTCGTGACTCTTCCGGTTCACTCTGGTTCGGAACGCTTCAGGGATTATCCCGATTCATCCCGGCGGCAGAACCTCCGATGATTCCGCCATCTATGTATATCAGCGCTTTACGAATCGCCGGGATGGAACAACGTATATCAGAGTTAGGAGAAGTCATGTTATCAGGATATGAACTTTTCTCTGATCAGAATAACGTTCAGATTGAATTTCACAGCATCGGGTCTGGAGCGGGAGATGTAATTCGGTACCAATATATCCTCGAAGGGGCAGAAAAGGAATGGAGTTTACCGACATCCGAACGCACGGTCAATTTTGCAAGTCTTTCACCAGGTTCGTATCGCTTCGTTGTCCGGGCGGTCACCTCAGAAGGATTGATGAGCGAACAGCCGGCATCATTTGCGTTTGTGATTCTTCCCCCCTTTTGGGAACGATGGTGGTTTCTCACGCTTTTATTTTCCTTCGTCGCCACTGTTCTCTATGGAGTGTACAGGTTACGTGTTCTAAGAATTCTGGAGATGGAACGCCTTCGCCGGCGTATCGCGAGAGATCTGCATGATGATATCGGCGCCGATCTGACGCAAATTGCAATTTTCTCCGAAGTCATCAAAGCAAAAATTCAGGACAAGGAAACCGAAAACATGCTCGAGAGAATCGGGACGATGGCACGTCGAATCATCGGCGGAATGAGCGAATTGGTATGGTATATAGACCCTCGACACGACACAGTGAAAGACATTGTCCATCGCGTTGAAGAAATCGCCGGCGGACTTCTTCAGGGAAAGGAAATCCGGTTTTCGGTCGCCTGTTCTTCTCAGGTCAACGATGTCAAACTTACGCCGGAAATCCGGAAAGAATTATTCCTCATTCTCAAAGAAGCGTTGTATAACGCAGTCCGACATTCAAACTGCTCTTCGATTTCATTAGAGATGAAACTCAACGGTAAAATGCTCGCAGTAGAACTGAAAGATGATGGCAAAGGAATTGTACCTGAGCGACGACAGAATGGTCACGGGCTGGAGAATATGCGAAAGCGTGCAGAGTTCTTTGGCGGGACGCTCTCTATCAATTCTTCCCCCGACACAGGAACAGTTATTCGACTCCTTATGCCGTTTGTGTTCCGCCATAGAGAAACTACCCATTCGGGCAGTTGAATGACGACGAGTATTTTGTTAAGTTAAGTATATGCAGACTAAAAATATTTTATGATTTTTGTTTCTATAGTTGAAGATAACAACGGTGTGCGCGAGGGATTATCGGCACTGGTGAATGGCACCGATGGATTCAAGTGTGTGGGTAAATACTCGTCGTGCGAAGATGCCTTGGTGGGGATTGAAAATGATATGCCGGATGTGATGCTGATGGATATTGGTTTGCCGGGAATGTCGGGAATTGCAGGTGTACGTTTGGTGAAATCAAAATTCCCCGACATCAAAGTTCTGATGCTGACGGTCTATGAAAATAACGAGCGGGTGTTCGAGGCGATCTGTGCCGGTGCTGACGGATATTTACTGAAAACAACACCGCCGATTCAGTTACTGCAAGCGATACGCGAAATTCAGGAAGGCGGCGCCGCAATGTCGCCTGCGATTTCACGGAAGGTTCTTGAGATGTTTCAACATTCTCATGGAAAATCTTCGGAAGATTTCGACCTCTCGGAGCGGGAACGTGAGGTGTTGCAACATCTCGTTCAGGGGAATAGTTACAAAGTCATAGCAGAAACACTTTTTGTCTCCGTCCATACCGTTCACTTCCACATCAAGAATATCTACCGCAAACTCCACGTAAGTTCGAAATCGGAAGCCGTTGCCGTAGCATTACGGCATCGCTTCGTATCCGCGTAACAAAAAACTCTCGCCTAAAGTACAGACAGTTCAAGAGCTGTGTAATGAATTGGTAGGTGTTACCTGCCAACCGTTTCCATAAATCCACTCCTCAACACCATCAAACACCCCGAACGGGTAGGTTTTTTCGCCTTGAGAATTCGGTAAATTATTAGTGCGATTCAGTTCATCGAAATCGAACATCAATTTACCAATTCATTCATCAAAAAATATTAAGGAAATCTATTTATGAAACACAGTTTCTTTGTTCTTGCTCTAAGCGTTATGCTTACCGGCATCGGCATCGCTCAGTGGTCAATTGACCCGAACGTGAATAATCCCATCATGACGGTGGCAAAGGAAGACTATCAGCCCGCCATCGCCACTGATGGCTCCGGCGGCGCCATCATTGCCTGGGAGCATACCTTCTCTGCAGGCGATGTTGACATTCGCTCACAACGTATCGGTAGCGATGGCATCAGAAAATGGACGGTGACCGGAATACCCATTTCGGAATCGTCGAATAATCAGGAGTCTCCGGTCATGATTGAAGACGGCCTTGGAGGTGCAATTGCCGCCTGGCAGGATCACCGGAGCGGTACCAACTATGACATCTATGTCAGGCGGATCAATTCCTCAGGGCTAGGCCAGTGGACAGCCAACGGCGTTGCCATCTGCACTGCCTCTGGCGACCAACTGAACCCCGTCCTAACCAGCGATGGCGCCGGTGGAGCTATTATCGCGTGGCAAGATTCGAGAGGCGGTTTTGGCGCTACCGACATCTACGCTCAACGTATCAATTCATCCGGCGTGGTGCAGTGGACAGCCAACGGCATTCCAATTTCGACCGCGGCGAACACGCAGAATGACCCGGTGATTACGAGCGATGGAGCCGGTGGAGCAATCATCGCGTGGGAGGATACCCGCACGAGCAGTGGAGAAGATCTTTACGTACAGCGCATCAACACCTCAGGCGCTGTACAGTGGACTGCCAACGGTGTTCCTATCGCAGTCGAATCGAGCTATCAATTCGAGCCTGTCATCGCTACAGATGAAACCGGAGGCGCGATCATCGCCTGGAGAGATTGGCGATCTGGTGATGATATATATGCGCAACGCGTTCTTGCGTCGGGCAGCGTGCTCTGGCTGTCGAACGGTATCCGGGTTTGCGGTGATCTGAATGCTCAAGATGCACTGACTATCATAGGTGATGGGCTCGGAGGCGCGATTATCGCATGGGGTGACACTCGTGCCGGGCTGGGCGAATATGATATCTATGCCCAGCACGTGAATCAGGGAGGCGGCATGGCTTGGGCTGAAGATGGTGTTCCGGTAACGACTGCCACCGACAACCAAATCTATCCAAAGATGGTGAGTGACGGTTTAGGTGGAGCTATCATTGTATGGATGGATTACCGTAGTGGCTCATATCTCATTTACGCGCAACGTTTGAATCCGGCAGGCACACGGCAATGGTCAACGAACGGCGTTGCGGTCTCCACCGGTGGAGGCACCCAGTCAGATCCCGTCCTCGTAAGCGATATGGATGGCGGTGCGATCGTTACGTGGTCCGACAAACGAAGCACCACCTACGACATCTACGCCCAGAAGATTGACCGGTTCGGGTATCTCGGCACGAACAACCCGGTTCTTACAGACGTTCGGGATGTTAGCGGCGATCAGGGTGGACAGATAACAGTCTCGTGGGATGCATCTGCGTATGATACATATCCCAATCAGAACGTTACCCACTACTCCATCTGGCGAGCGCTTGGGGCGGGCGCGGAGTTCAATCAATCGCTCATCATGACGGCAGATAAAATGACTAAGAACTTCTCCGGAAAAGCATACCGTGTCGTCGAATCAGCCAGTGGCACTAACGGCTTTGAGTGGATAGGAAACATGAATGCTCATTACTTCACAGAGTACAGCTATACTGCGTCAACATTATCGGACTCAACGGCAAGCGGAACGCCCCATTTCAAATTCCTTGTGTCAGCGCACACCTCTAATGCCTATGTGTATTGGGACTCCAATACCGACAGCGGGTATTCTGTAGATAACCTATCTCCATCGGCTGTAACATCAGTTACTGCACAGGCGCAGTCGGGTCCATCTGTCAATGTTCACTGGAAGAAAAATATGACCGATTCCGATATCAGCCACTACGAACTTCATCGCTCAACAATCTCCGGTTTCACACCGGGTGAAGGAACTATGGTAGGAGAGTCAACAGATACGATGTTTGTTGACGGCTCGCCTGTTGAGGGAGTGGTGAATTATTATCGCGTTGTCACAGTGGATATTCACGGGAACGAGAGTACGCCGTCAGTTCAGGCAGTTGCTGAAGCGCTTGTTACCAATGAGTATTCCGTTGCAGACAAATGGAATCTTGTCTCTGTTCCTTTATCTGTGAGCGACTATAGCAAAGCAACTCTCTATCCGACATCGCAGAGTAGCGCCTTCACGTTTGAAGGCGGCTATACTGAAAAGACAACGCTCGCCAACGGGGTTGCCTACTGGTTAAAATTTTCCAGCAACCAGAATGTGTCGTTGCAAGGATTCCTCCGCACAAGCGAGACGATTACAGTTGTTTCCGGCTGGAATATGATCGGCTCAATCAGCAGTCCTGTCGCTGTCGGAACGATTACATCGAATCCACCGGGATTGGTAACGTCTCAGTTTTTCGGATACAATAACGGCTACTCACCTGCAACGATGATTGAACCGGGAAAAGGATATTGGGTGAAAGTGAGTTCAGCCGGAACGCTGATGCTTTCTTCTACTCTTAGCAAAGCATCGTCGCAGGGAGCGATCAGAATTATTGCAACAAGTGAGTTACCGCCTTCTCCACCGGAAGCAGAAAGCAATTCCAATGATCTGACAATCCCAAGTGAATTTTCTTTGGAACAGAATTTTCCGAACCCATTCAACCCGAGTACGGAAATTCAATACTCACTTTCTACTGCTGAGCATGTAAATCTCATAGTATATAACGCGCTTGGACAAGAAGTCGTGACATTAGTTGATGGTATTCAAGATGCGGGATACAAATCAGTGACTTTCGATGCAAGTAATCTTCCGAGTGGAATTTATTCCTACCGGTTACGCGCGGGCTCATTCTCTTCCATAAACCGGATGATTCTGTTGAAGTAATGTAGGTTGAATCGCCGATTCGACATCTAAGC
>JACPVN010000435.1 GCA_016191715.1 Ignavibacteriota bacterium
CGCTTGCTCGTTGAGCGGTATTGCTAAACGAACTCCGCACTTTGTGCAAATTTCTGCAAGCGGATTTGTCTCACCGCCGCAATACTGACAAAACCGTTTCCCGCTGTTTAATCCCGCACCGCATGAAATACAGACGACCGCCTGTGGATTGATTTCTTTTCCGCAATTCCGACAGAACATAGAGTTTTCCTTAATAATGTTTTTGGGGTTGTGAATTCTTCTTTGTGTACGGCAAGAGTGCGAAGATGTTTCTCATTCTTGCTTGAAAGGTTACTGGTTTCTGGTTACAGTTTCGAGTTTTGAGTTTTGGGTTTCTGAATGCTGAATGATCTGAATATTAAAGAGTGAGTTTTTTCAGCAACTGTTCCGCTTTTTTCTTCGTAGCGTTTCTTGTGTTGGATGTTTGGCGTACAACAAATTCACGAACGGTATTCTTGTTGGTGAGTTCATCAGCAAAATTATTAAGTGCAACAATCACTTTTCCCATGACGATATTTTTACACTCTTCCGTTTCGTAGGTGTACGATTCGGTTTTGAGAAGTTGAGTGATGATACTTTTCCTGTGTTCAGGATTTGCCTGAACAATCGTTCCGAGTGCAGAAATTGCATGAGCGGCAGTTATCAATTTCCTTTCATGAAGGAACGTAAACATTCGCTTCAACAATGATTTTTTTGTTGATTCATCCTCAAACTGAAGAAGGTTTCCAACAACATCAATCGCCATCCATTTCATGATGTAATTCTTGTTATCAAGAAGGTTGATGAAAAAATCTAAATCAGGGGAGAGACGTTTGGGATGCAATTGCGAGATGGCGATAAACTGTTTTGCGGCACCGGATTTTATTTTTGGATTGTCAGATGAAAGTGCCTCAAGTTTCGGGATGGCTGGTATTTTATTCATGGCTTGTGTTTTTACCTTTCGATTTAAACTACAAGAAACTCATTTTTCTTTTAACAACCGTTCATGTTCGGAATCGGAGAGTTGCAGTTCTTTTCTCCATCCACTAAGAATTTTCAATTCTTCCTGAGTCAGTTCACCTTCCTGCCGTGCGTACTGAATCGTTTCCTTATACAAATCAATCAACAGTTGCTGAGGAAGTTGCTTGGTCGTTTCGATTTGTTTTCCGATGAGTTCGATACGCTTGTTTCGTATTTGTGATTCAATTAGCCGGGCTTCAGGATGATGTGAATTGATTTGTAAAATTTTCGTTACCTCAAGTAAGGCGTCCTGTAACGATTCTTTCTTCAAGAATTCTTTTCCTGCATTGAGGAAGTCCTGGATTTTCTTTGCCTGCGCTTCTTCTTTCCCATCTGTTGCTGCGGTGGTTGTCGCTTCGGTTTGTTGTTTTTGTCTGACTTCCGTTTCAGTCAGCACTTTATAAATCGGGAGTGGCGTGATAATGTGTTTCAGTTCTATCTCGCCGACGTATTCGATGATGAACTCCTCGCGGTTCCGAATTTGGTTATATACATCCTGAGAAACGTATATAGCGCCGGGTTTTGCCTGTGCTTGAATTCGGGATGCGATGTTTACTCCATCTCCGAAAATATCATTGTCTTTGTAAATGATGTCGCCAAGATGAATCCCGATTCGAAGTTGAATCCTTTTTTCCTTCGGGGCTTTCGTGTTGTAATCCAGGAGAACGCTATGTATATCTAATGAACAACGAACTGCCTGCAAAACGCTGACAAACTCAACAAGGAACGCATCGCCGACCGTTTTGATTTCCTTTCCATCAAACTTTTTAAAGAGAGGACGGATAAGTTTCTGATGCGTATCAAGCAACTGAAGCGCTAACGATTCATTGGTTTGTGTCAGCGCGGCATATTGTACCATATCGGTGAACATGATTGCCGCCAACTTCCGCATCTTGCCGGATGATGCCGGTTCGTGAACATGTTCTTCTGATTTTGGTTTTGAAGGTGTCGGAATATGTTCGACCGGTTTTTGTTTTTCAATATGTGAAACTGTTGGTTGTGTCGGAACTTCAACCTTCGGTTGTTCCATAACCGATAGAGGCGGTCCGGCTTTTTGAACTGGTGCGGGAGTTGTAACCTGTTGTACGGGAGATGATGGAGGAGAATTTGTTTTTTCTTCACCACCGGTTTTTCCCAAAACACTGTTGATGCGTTGACGATACGCCTGTGCATACAAATTTCCCGGGTCAAGTTGCAATGCCTTTTCAACTGCTTCCAATGCAGATGCTGCGTCGCCGCTCTTCAGCAATTTGTCAGCGTTCTTGATGAGTTCGCTTGCTTGCTTCTTTCGTTCGCCGTCAGTTTGTGGAATATTATTTCCCATTACTTCGATTGTAATTGAATCGTTGATAAAAATTCCGGTTGAGTCCGAAGATTGAAAAAATCGCTGTTCATCAATTCATCTATTCGATAATCAAGTGCAACTGCTTCTCGGAGATATTTGAGTGATTCGTGTTTCTTAGTTGTGTCAATCTTCCCTCCACGATGCGATGCCATTTGAACAGAGTACATTTGCGAAAGTTTGTATAATACTGTAACATTTTTCCGTGAGTAAGGGATAGCACGACGAGCCATATCTAATC
>JACPVN010000436.1 GCA_016191715.1 Ignavibacteriota bacterium
ACATCTCCCAATATGCTTTGGCAGTTTCTTTTGCGACTGAAGCATCACCAACAGAATCAAACAAACGCCTACGCACGACAGAAAATATTTCATCATCTTTCACCGGTTTGCTATCCGCCGCCATTCTGCCAAATCGTTTTTCAAGTGATTGAAGTATCTCCTGTCCCTTTTCTCCTCCACCTACCTCAAGATTACTCGCGGGAAGTGTTGCAACAAGCATTGCACCCGGCACTTTGCCAACTGCTTCGCTGAATTGCTGAACGAACGAAATCGTTTGGTCTGCAAGCGATGTCTCTCCGACTTTTGTTCCGGATGCACCGACACAATAATCTGCAAGTTCATCTATAAGGATGAGACATGGAGATGCATTCCGTAACACTTCTTCAAACAATCCTTGCGGCACCGTTCGGGCTTTATCATTTGGTTCAATCAGTTTGTACAACGATGCACCGCCAAGTTGGTAGGCAATTTCTCCCCAAATTGTCCGGAGATGTGTGCCGTCAGGAAGTTTTCTTCCCTGGGTTGCATCGCATGTTTTGTTTGTAAAGACTGCAACGTTGACCTGTTGTTCTTTCCATTTCAGTTGAGTTTCTTTCAATAACTCCTGAAGAACCTCTATCTTCCCGTTGCTCTTTGCAAAATGATACAACGCCAACAGCATGTGGGTTTTTCCGCCACCAAAAGAAGTTTGCAAACTCAGGATTCTATCGCCCGCATCAGCGCTTCCCGAAAGTCCTTTTAGTGTTTTGAGAAGAACCGACTTTAATCCTTCGGTCATGTACGTCTTTTGGAAAAACTCTTCACTATCCAAATACACTTCCGGCGCCTGACCGCTCACCACTCCCCAAAGGTCAACAGCAAATGTTGCTTCGTCGAGCCGACCTTCCCGAATATCTTTATGTGGTGTGCAAACTGAATACCATGGTTGAAGACTCATAGCAATTTCTTTTCTTGTTTGTAATAATTATCGTGTATCTGCCAGTAGTAATATACTTCCGGCAAGATGTTTTTCAATCGCTCTAATATAGCTTTTTCATTTTGTAAAATCTTCTCAGACGTACTTCCGGTATTTCTGCGTATTTCCGAAAGGTCGGCATTGTTGCCAAACAATGAAATTACACACGCACATTTCGCCGCATTCAATTTCAAATCTTCAAGGTTATATGTTCCGGCTACAAGATGCGTCCGTAACTTTTGCATTCCATTTATTATCTCAGGAGTTCGCTCATCTTCTTTTCCTCCCTTGATTTTTAGTTGTGTAATATGCAAACAGATTTCTGTCAGGTCGTCCACCACGTTGTTTGCAGTATAGGAACTTTTCCGAAATTGATTTTCGATTTCCACCGTCCTTAGGAACGATGTTTCAATCTCGTTCAGGTTATCAGCGATATCGAACAGTTTGCCAATATCAAAAAGTTGTTTGTTGATTTCCATCTCTCTTTTGGTTCCGAACTTCAATCCTGTGGTGGTCGGAGCGAATGCGGTTAACTTGTCGCCTAAGATACTATTGATAGTTGGAACAACAACCGGAACAATCTCATCAGTTTCAAAGAAGGGCGTTTGAATAATTTTCTGCTGTACAGCCGGATAGGGATTATTCACAAAGACAACATCTAAAAGAACATACCCGGGAAATTTTTCTGAAACAACAGAATCAAAATAGAGTTTGTAGTGTTTGACCGGAACTCCCTTTTCTGCCCGCGTGTCTTCTTCCCATCGTTTAAATATTCCCTTCTTCACAATCGCATCTAAAGTTTGTTCAATGGCGATTGCTTCTTCAGTCGTTACGATGTCCAAATCAATTGATAACCTGTGTGTCTTTTCCAACAAGAGTAAGAGCGATGTTCCTCCTTTGAAAATAAGGGGAACGCCCTCCTGAATCAGATTCCCAAGAAGTTCAAACGCATAAACGGTTTTTTCAAGAATTATCGGATCTGCCAGAGGGAATCCTGCCTTCTCTTGAACAATCCATTCTTTTTGAAAAGAGCGTTTATTAATCATTGGTATGAAAGGAGTTAAACAGATTCATATACCAACACCACATTGCATTAGAAAGCGGCATTGGTATATTTTATAAGCAATGACTTCATTCTCGTTACTACTTTCAGCCGCTCTGCATAACGAAGCAAATCTCCAAGTCGAATCCGAAAGTTTGTTACAATGTAACTGAACACCCGCTCATATTCTTTTTCATCCAAAAGATTAAGTTCGTCTTTCTCTATCATGAGGTCAACGAAGATATTTTCTATTGCCGCAAAATGTTCGATGGCGGAACCGCGTAGAATGAGAGGTCTCAGGATTATTGACTTGGGCTGTGCAAAATTATATTTCATTGCTTCCGTTCTTGAGGGATTGAGCACCGCCTTGTAGTTTTTTCCAACAAGATAATCTCTCACGTATTCGAGAGCATCTTTCTCTGCATACACAAACGTAACAAAGCCGGATTGCAAATGATGAAAAGCATATTTCAGTTGTTCTGTACTCCAAAGTGAAAACTGAACAGAGGAATATTTTTCCCGGATTGTATTTCTCAGGGGAACCAACGATTCGTACTCCAAGGGCATCTGTTCCTTCAACGTCGAGTAATAGCCGCGTCCAGAATCATACAGTAAGCCATCTCGTTTCATGTTGGAAAGATATTGTTTGACGGTCGCTTCACTGTTTTTCACTCCGCTTTCCTGAAGATATGATTTTACCTGATGTACGCTTACGTAATTTTTATTCTGTACATACATCCTCAGAAATTGAGCGATGTTTCCTTTTGGCTTTTTCTTGTTCTGTACTGCTTTCGTTCCTTTCATCTATTCCATTCTCAGATAATGTACGTCAGTTTATATTCCCAAACCAATCTGTGTTTCTTCTTTTGTCCGTAACGATTTTGTCTCCACGCGGAGCGCTTCACGCTCGGAGAGCAACGCGTTGATGAGTTTTCTATCTTCGGTTTCCGGAGGGAGAACTTCAAAAAGAGATTGGGCTAACTTCCACAAGATGTCGTTTTCCATTCGCGCACCCGAGTGAAGAAACCTGACAAGCTCTGTCCGCTTCTCGTTCTTCCAGAGAACCATTGCGCAGTGGAGTTGGTCTATCAGGGGAGATTTTTCATTCACTTGGTCCGGTGATGAAATATCGTTTTCCCTGTCACGAAGCAAGGCAAGCCGGGCTTTGTCACCTTCACGGATGATGAAATGATACTCATCCGAAAACTTTCGGGCATCTTCTTCTCCGCATCCGATTTGGGCAACTAACCGCATATCATCCCATTGGGTTTCCGATGTTTTATAGATGTTGGCAACGACAAAATAAAACCGTGATGAGAGGTCTCCTGTAAACGCACCGGCGATTGCACTGAGAGCGATTTTTCTCACTTCTTCCAATAACTCACCGATAGGTACCGGCTCTCCCTGTTTCTCCACATACTCGTATTTGCCGACAACGCCGACTGCCGGACCGTAACACGCCACAATAAGGTCTGCGCCGCGAAACCCGTAACGCCAAAATTTCTCTACACTTTCTTTGACAACCTTCTCGATTTCTATTCTCACATCCTTGTAAGATGCCGCCGCACCATAAACACGATGACGACAGATGACGGTGACAGAAGATGAAAGGGCAGAACCAGCAAGAGCAACAGAACGATTAGCCAATTCTGTATCAATAGGATAAGTAGCGATAACATTCAATCTTGATTTGAAGATAGCGTTAATAAGTGCTGTCCAGGCAAGTGTGCTTTGATGCGCAAACATAACAGCTATAACTCCATCATCTTTACATAGTCTCTTTGATTCAGCTAAACAGTCCGCTAATTTATTTTCGAAATGTTGGTTCGCTATTTCCTCACTTCCTTCATGTCGATGTTTAAGTGAGGTAGCCTCTTCGCTCTTTGGAGTTAATGGAGTGGTAAAAATTGTTGGAGACATCTCTACTAAAACCCGTTTTAGCCATATATAAAAAAAATCTGAGAGATCGGCATACGCTATAGAATCAAAGTATGGAGGATCAGTTACAACAACGTCAACTGCTTTATTTGCAACAGATAAATTTGCTCCATCCCCATTAGAACATTGAATTGATTGTGAATTTTCAAAGTACTGAAACTGTTCTCTTTCTAATACTCCGCGAATCCAGTTAATTTGATTATGCGCACCACCAGTTGAGTCGCTAAATGGATTAGGTTCAGCATAATCCCAAATCATAGGTATCGCTTGTGTTGAAAAAGGACTTTGAAATGATTCACCACCAGAATCGAATCTACCCATATTTGTAAAGCGCATTGACATTCGACTTACCCATAATCCCAAGTAAATTGTAAGCCCTTCACTAATACTATTCTGAGGAAGGACAACTAAGGTTTTCTTAGTTTCATCTACAAATGTCTGCATAGCAACAAGTTGCCGTCCATTGTACATCGAGCCGAATGTTTTGTAACCATAATTATGACATCGTAATCCTGCTTCATTTGAATCAGCATGTTTCTCATTTGGTCTTTCTACAGCATGAGATATTCTTACGGCTTCTTGAAAACCTTCTATATCAGTTTTCTCAATCGGTCTATAATCTTTCCCGTCGTTGGTTTCAACAATCGCGCATAAAAGTTGTTCTCCCAATTTTCCGTTTAATCCGGCGGTACGAAGGTCGGCTACAGGAGTTGTTTCTTCACAAAACGGACATCTCACGTTCCCGCGTGTAAGCATTGTTCCTTCAGTCCGGTGTATCTCTTTTCCTTTTGCAATACTAAACGTAATCCTTCTGCTCTCAATATTCATCGTCAGAGCAACTCTTTTCAGTTTCTTATCGCACACAAGGAGAGAACGGATGAGAGGAATTTCTTTTTTACAACTTGGGTTACTGCACGGAGCGGTTCTTGCCCAGAGGTAGCCAATCACCGGCTTGCCGTCTTTTCCCTGAGGGTAGAGATGTCCAATCCGTTTTTTTACACGTTCCAAAATCCGGAGAGCATGACGTTCCACATCGTAGGCGAGAATATTGGGAACGGTTTTGGGCGGTTCCGCTTCACCTAATGAGAAACGGATTTGTTCACCGTTACTTTTGCTCTCACTCTTAACATTATGTCCACTCTTTCCTTCGACTTCGCTCAGGATGACGGGGGGGAGCGGTTAGGGGATTCCCGGCTTGCCGTCCTTGTACGGAAACTCAAACGTCCATCGTTCAATCAAATGCGCAACAGGATTGTAATCGTTGGCGATGACGTTGCATCCAAGCCGCACTGCTTCAAGCGGAATTGCCCCGCCTCCGGCAAACGGGTCAAGCACCGTCGGCATGTAGCCATACGCCGCCTGCACCAGTTCTCTCGCAATCCCGATAATCTTCGGGTTGATGGAAGATTCCCATTTCACCAAGCAATTCTCATCAAGCATTTCCTTCGGCGCGGGAGGAGTGGAAATCTTCCCTGCTTCAAACTCCAATTGCTTCTTCGACCATCGGGCAATAAACGAGAGCAACCGGTTTCGCAATGTGTCTTCCTGCGGAGGAATCGGTTTATAGATATCTCCTTTGAGAAGTCGGTGAATTGCATCCTGAAATGCCTGAGGACATTCGGCATCATCCGGGTCGGGAACGAGCGAGGCAAAGACAATTGCTCTGCTTGCCGGAAGCGGACGACGCGCCCACCAGAGATGGAGCGTGGAAATGTGTCCGTGCCTGAGCGATTTATCCCGCACCGACTCGGCAGAAATTTCCTTGATGGGAAGCGCAACCTCGATGAGCCGTTTCAAGAAATCCGCTCCCCTGCGTTTTTCCATTCCCGTTCGGGAACGAGATACTGCACCTGCCGGAAAATTTCTTCTGTTTTCAAAACCGATGCCGGGTTGTTGATGCACGTAAGTTTCGGTTCTCCGCTTGCACAGTGGGTAACAACATACAACCATGAGCGCGTCTCAAGTTGACGGAGTCGTTGCAATTCATTTTCGGTGAGAATCACCGCGCCGGATAGCGCCCGCCCTTTCACTTCGATGTAGCGAACACTCCCGTCGTTTCGCTCCGAGAGAATATC